>CAJXPE010000250.1 GCA_913057965.1 uncultured Marixanthomonas sp.
GTATCTAAGATATCTTGATATAGGCTATCCATACTAAGAAATTCTTCTTTGGTAAACTCCCTATCAAGTTTATCGAGCACCCACGTTATAGTACCAGCCGGAATTAGTTTTGTAGCAACAACTCCGTGCCCTATTTCGTTATTTATAAATTGTAGTTCAGTATCTGGATGAATCATTTTTAAAAACTTCTATGTGAAGTTACTTAAAAAATGAATCTACAAACTCAAATTTATTGAAAACTTGAAGATCTTCCATTCCTTCCCCTACACCAATGTATTTAACGGGAATTTTAAATTGATCGCTAATACCAATAACAACGCCTCCTTTTGCCGTTCCGTCAAGTTTGGTAACTGCTAGCGATGTAACTTCGGTTGCGTTGGTAAATTGTTTGGCTTGCTCAAAAGCATTTTGCCCAGTTGAACCATCCAATACCAATAAAACATCGTGCGGTGCATCTGGGATTACCTTTTGCATTACGCGTTTTACTTTTGAAAGCTCGTTCATTAAGTTTACTTTGTTGTGCAAACGTCCTGCAGTATCAATAATAACCACATCTGCATTTTGTTTTACAGCACTTTGCAAACTATCAAACGCTACACTGGCTGGATCGCTGCCCATGCTTTGCTTTACTATAGGAACTTCGGTGCGGTCTGCCCATATTTGTAATTGGTCAATCGCCGCGGCTCTAAAGGTATCTGCCGCTCCTAATACTACTTTTTTACCTGCTTTTTTGAATTGATACGCCAATTTACCAATAGTGGTGGTTTTCCCTACCCCATTTACACCAACTACCATAATTACGTGTGGTCCGGGACGTTCGGGTATTTCAAATTCGGTTGCATTGCCTGAATCAACTTCGCTCAACAGGCCAGCGATTTCCTCACGAAGAATTTTGTTTAACTCTTCGGTTCCTACATATTTATCTTTAGAAACACGTGCCTCAATTCGGTCAATAACTTTTAGGGTGGTGTTTACCCCTACATCACTGGTTACAAGTATTTCTTCAAGGTTATCGAGTACATCGTCGTCCACTTTGCTTTTACCAGCAACAGCTTTAGACAATTTATCGAAAAAAGTGGTTTTGGATTTCTCTAACCCCTTGTCTAGGGTTTCCTTTTTTTCTTTTGAAAATATTTTTTTAAAAAGGCTCATAATTTTGTTAGTTAAGCACGGTTTTGCGTGAGGGATTGAGTACGCTACCGTGTAGCGACGAAAGCCCGACCCGATTTAGGGGCACGCCCATATAATGCTGTAAAGATAATCGTTTAAAAATACAAAAAGCCACCTTCGTAAAAAAGTGGCTTTCTGTATAGTATTGTATATTGGTTATTTTTTGTTTAACCAATCGCTTACTTGATCTGGAGCCATGATAGACTCTACAAAAGTATAGGCTCCTGTTTTTTCTGACTTCACCATTTTGATGGCTTTCGTAAGTCGCTTAGATCCTGTTTGTAATGATGCTACTGATTTCTTTGCCATAACTAATTATTTTATCTCCTTGTGAACAGTCATCTTTTTAAGGATAGGGTTGAATTTTTTCAACTCTAATCTGTCCGGAGTGTTCTTCTTATTTTTGGTGCTAATGTAACGAGACGTCCCAGGCTTTCCTGTGGCCTTGTGCTCTGTACATTCTAAAATTACTTGTACTCTATTTCCTTTTTTAGCCATTGTTACCGACTTTAAACGTTATTGCAATTATTTGTTAAGGAAGCCTTTTTCGCGAGCTTCTTTAACGACTGCATAAATCCCTTTTTTGTTGATATCTTTTAACGCTGAAGTAGATACTTTAAGTGTTAACCACTGATCTTCTTCAGGAATGTAAAAGCGTTTTTTAACCAAATTCACATTAAACTTGCGCTTGGTTTTGTTCATCGCGTGGGATACGTTGTTCCCAACCATTGCTCTTTTGCCCGTAAGCTCACAAACTCTTGACATTACCTTATTGTTTATAGTTATTTTTAAACAGGCTGCAAATTTAAATAAATTTATCGGTATGCACAATAAAAGAGATTTAGTTTTTTAAAATTTCTTTTAGAAGCATTTCGAAAGCCTTGTTTGTCGCTTTTATAATCACCCGTTCGCGGTTATTGCCAAAGCTAAATTTTTGAGAAACCACTCCCTTTGGTGAAGCAATTGCAATAAAAACGGTCCCCACATCGTCTTTACCATCTCCCTTTGTTGGACCAGCTATACCGGTAGTTGCCACGGCATAATCAGTTTCAAAAAGCTTGGTAGCACTACTTGCCATCGCCTCTGCTACTGGAGCACTTACCACGGTATACTCTTTAATTAACGCCTCCTCAATGCCTAGCACCGAAACTTTTTTTTGGGTTTCGTACGGCACAATACTTCCTTTTAAATAGGAAGAGGCCCCAGGAACAGCTGTAATTTCTTTTACAATAGCTCCCCCTGTACAACTTTCGGCCAGACTTAAGCTTTGCTTTCGTTGAATTAATAAAGAAGCTACCCGTTCTACAATACTGGTTTCATCTTCAAAACCCACAGCAATATCATCTAAAAGCGTGTTGAGTTTTTCCATTTGAGAATCTACCGCTTTTTGTAGAGCTTGCTTGTTTTTTCCTTTTGAGGATAATCGCAAGCGCACTCTCCCTAAAGACGGTAAATATGCTAACTTTATATCGGTCGGCAAGTTATTTTCCCAGTCTTCAATTCGTTCTGCTACGGCACTTTCTCCCATGCCATAGGTCAATAATGTTTTATGATAAATGTATGGTCTGTTGTACTTTTTAATGATTCTCGGAAACACTTCTTCCGTAAGGATATGCTTCATTTCGTAAGGAACACCCGGCATAGAAATAAACACGGTATTATCTTTTTCCATCCATATTCCGGGAGCGGTTCCGTTAGGGTTTTGAAGCACCTCAGCTTTTGAAGGAACCAAAGCTTGCTTTAAGTTTGCAGGCAGCGGCTCTTTTTTAATGTACTTTGAAAATATCTCATTGATATTCTGAAGCACCTCAGCACTTTCCACTAACGTATCATCAAAATATTCACAGAATGTCTCCTTGGTAATATCGTCTTTTGTGGGGCCTAGTCCGCCTGTAACTATCACTAAATCCACTCTTTTTTTAGCATCTTCAAGCGCGTTAAGAATATGTTGCCGATCATCTTGAATGGAAGTTATTTGATACACCTCAACCCCAATACGATTAAGTTCTTTACTTATATAAGCAGAGTTGGTGTCTACTATTTGCCCGATGAGTATCTCATCACCGATGGTGATAATTTCTACTAACATCTATAGGTTAAAATCTTCTTGGAGTTCTTCTAAAACGGCTTTTACTGTGGTAACAACGTGCAACACTTTTTGCTCTATAGCACTTTTCTTTTTGGATGTTTTAGTCCAAGATTCTATTGCCAGCACTTCTTTATTCACCTCAACGCCGAACATTTCGAAGTTAGGCTTCATTTTGTGTGCAAACTGATAAGCAAGCTCTTTATTGTCGTTATCCACCGCTTCTTGTAAAGCAAGAAGATCTGGTGGTATTTCTTCTAAAAAAGTTTGCGCCACTACGGCCATAAAATCCTCATCGCCACCGGCAACTTCTTTAATTTTTTCTTTGGAATAATGTCTACTCATCTATTTAACTTTTATGGAGAAAACTTGCTTGTCTTCAATAAACCCTTTCAATCTATCTTCAGGGTTTACTTTTGCAACTCCTGCGGGGGTTCCTGTAAAGATAACATCTCCAATTTTTAATGTAAAATATTTTGATATATATTCAATCAACTCATCAATTTTCCACAACATCAGTTTAGTAGAAGCTTTTTGAGTAATTGCTCCGTTTTTTTCTAAGCAGAAAGTAATATCATCTACACTTTTAAACGTTTCTTTTGGTAGAAAATTACCTATCACCGCTGCACCTGTCTCTTATACACATCTGACGCTGCCGACGACTCCTTACGTGTAGA
>CAJXPE010000251.1 GCA_913057965.1 uncultured Marixanthomonas sp.
CGAGATGTAGAGAGGTCTCGTGGGCTCGGAGATGTGTATAAGAGACAGATACAAGCCTATGTAAATACAAGTGTCTCAGAAATTAGTGAACGATATGATGTTTTAGATGCTTTAGGATATGCGAACTATCAAAATGAAGCTTTACTAGTAAATGGTGGGGCTCCTCGTTTTAGTATAAGCGGCGGAACAATATTCCCAATTGCAGATGATGGAACTGTTAGCGATACAGCTGCAGAAAAACATAACTGGCATAATGAAATTTATAAACAAGGTTTTTCTAAAAGTACAGGAGCTTCTTTTAGTGGAGGAACAGAAAAGGGTAATTATTATGCTTCTGTTGGTTACAATGATCAAGGAGGTATTGTAGAAAATTCAAGATTACAAAATGGTAATTTCAGTATCAATTTAAACCAAGACTTGTCTGATAAATTTAGTATTAGTGCTAAGTTGAACGCTTTTTATTCAAATGGAAATTTTGCCCAAGATGGAGATAGAGCTGGAGGGCAGCGTAGTTTTGTTGGAAATATTTTACGCTACCCTACTTTAGTTACGGATGGTGGTACTTTTGATAACGAAGATGGAATATCTAGTCCATTTTCATGGGTTAATGATTTTCAAGATACCTCTGAAGAGAGTCGATTTATTGGATCTTTAGCTTTAGTCTATAAATTCAATATAAAAGGATTGAAATATAAACTGCAGGCAGGGGGTAATATGCGAAATAAGGAGCGTAAACGTTTTTATGGTTTAACTACTTTTCAAGGAAGTTCTACCAACGGAAGCCTTTCGATTTCAAATTTAAATACAAAGTCATATCAGGTTAATAATTTATTAACTTATAATCGAACCTTTAATAAAAAACATAGAATTAATGGCGTTATCGGTATGACGTATGATGTTAGAGACATTAAAAACACCTTGTATGCAGTTAATGATTTTTCTACAACTGAGTTTGGTGTTGACCAACCCATTTATGGGCAACAGATTTCTCGTCCTTTAGACGTTTTGCCTTTAAAGAGTCAACTCTTATCATACCTATCGCGTGTAAATTATTCGTTTGACAACAAATATATTATAACAGGAACGTTTAGAGCAGATGGCTCTTCTAAATTTTCAAAAGAAAATAGATATAGTTATTTTCCATCATTCTCATTGGCATGGAGAGCTAATAATGAAAAATTCCTAGAGAATTCAGAAACTATTAATGAATTAAAATTTAGAATTGGTTGGGGTATGACTGGGAATCAAGGTATTTCTGCATACCAAACCTTTGCGAATTATGGACCAACATTGTATGGAAATTCGGCTGAAGGAACTAACATTGGTTTTGTTCCGTTAAATGTGAGTAACCCTAATCTTAAATGGGAAACTACGGAGCAGTTAAACGTTGGGTTAGATTTTGGCCTTTGGGAAAATAGGCTTACAGGAACCTTAGATGCATATGATAAGCAAACGGATGATTTGTTATTAAATCAACCATTAGGGCCATCTTCAGGTTTTACTTCGTTGTTAGTTAATAGAGGAAGTCTTAATAATAAGGGTGTAGAACTTACTTTAAACGGATCACTTATTGATAAAAATGATTTTAGTATTGATATAGGCGGAAATATAGCCTTTAACAAAAGTAAGATTCAAAACTTAGGAGGTACTCCAGAAGACATTTATATAAATGGTAACATAGAAAATCGAGTCTTTTATAGAGGTCAAAATATATCAACGGGTAACTATTTTAGAGCGCCAGCAAATATCTTTATGGAAGGCGAAGAGGTAGGTTTGTTTTATGGGTTTGAAACAGATGGTATTTATCAAACCGAAGATGTTATTACAGTGTCTGGAGCACAAGCTGGTGATGTGCGTATTGTAGATCAAAATGGAGATGACGCTATTACTGAAGCAGATAGAACAATTATTGGAAATCCGAATCCAGATTTTGTGTATGGTGGCTATCTAAGCATGAACTATAAACGACTGAATTTAAGTATTCAAATGAACGGTGTTTATGGCAATGAAATTGCGAATGGTAATTCAATACAATTAGGAACCGCAGAAGGCAGATCAGCAAATATCTTATCTCAAGCTTATAACAATGCTTGGAGACCAGATGCGCAGTCAAATACGTACCCGAGAGTAGGATATTCAAGAGAATCTGGATCTCCAGCAATCACAGATAGAATAATTGAAGATGGTAGTTTCTTAAGAATAAGCAATATTACGCTAGGATATGACATTCCGGTGGAAAAAACAACCGTTTTTAGTAGTGCTAATGTCTATGTAACGGGTATGAATTTATTTACGTTTACAGACTATTCAGGATACAACCCAGAAATAACTAATTTCATGAATAATGGAAATATTGTAGGAGTAGATTGGAATGGGTTTCCTAATGCGCAAACGATTATGTTAGGTTTAAACCTTAAATTTTAATTTTAAAAACTATAAAAATGAAAAATTATAAATTCACTTTTTTAATCATATTAGGTTTACTACTCACGAGTTGTAATTTAGAAGAGGAACCACCTTTTTTAGCAAATGATAATGTATATAGTTCGGCAAGTAATGCAACGTCTGCATTATTCGGTATCTATGAAGCCATGGTGCAATATGAATACTACGGAAACGAATTTTTGTTTCTAACGAATGTAAATTCGGGTTTAATGGTTACAAGGCGAACTGGGAATAATAATAAGAACAGCTACAATAGTACGCTGTCTTCTTTAAATACTACCAGTGGTTTAGTTGCAATTGAGAATTCTTGGATAGGTATTTATCAAACTATCGGTCGCGCGAATGATGCTATTAATTCGGCAACAGTATTTGACAATCCAAGTACGTCCGATGAGCTCGTTATAAACGACGTTATCGGGCAAGCCTATTTTGTAAGAGCTTTCAATTATTTTAATCTTGTTAGATTATGGGGAGAAATTCCGTTAAGGGTAACTCCAACTACAACAGAAACGATTCACTTGGCCAAATCACCCATTATAGATGTGTATGCACAAATTATAGAAGATGTAAAAAGAGCGCAACAATTAATGAATGGAGCGGTTGCAAGTGGAACTCCAAAACCACAAGCGGCAGATATGCTGCTTTCAAAAGTTTACATGACCTTGGCAACGGCATCAAGCGATGCTCAAGACTTAAGTTTAAACTATTGGCAATTGGCGTATGATGAGGCAATCAAAGCATATGGTGCTTATAGTCTCCATGATAGCTATGATAATTTATTTTTAGGGACTAATGGAAATAATACGGAAGAGTCTATTTTTGAACTTCAATCTGTCGTGGGTGCTACATTAGATCATACAAGAGCATTTACACCAAACTGGTACACGAAGGCAGCTACATTTGGATGGTTTAAAATAAACATTGAAAATTATGATTTACACACTGCAACCTATCCAAATGATGCGCGTTTAGCGACTACCTATGTTAGTACTTGGACACGTGGAAATAATGGAAGTACAGAAAGTTCTTATCCAACAAATACGGCTAGGTCTAACTTTGGAAATTCCTTTCCTTATCTTTTTAAATTGGGTTCAAGAGATCCTAATAACGCAGTGAGAGAGACAAATAAGAACTTTAAAATCTATAGATATGCTGATTTATTATTAATGCTTTCAGAAATCTCCAATGAGTTACAAAATGGTCAGGAAATAACCTATGTATCAGAAGTACTTGACAGAGTTGGTCTTACTCCGCACGTTGGATATGCTGGTGGACAAGATTCCTTTAGAACGGCTATTATGAAAGAGTATCAGTTTGAATTAATAGGAGAAGGGCATGATTGGTTTAACAATAGACGTAGAGGGTATAATTACTTTCTAAATACTATAATTAATCCACATAATACCTGTCTCTTATACACATCTGACGCTGCCGACGACTCCTTACGTGT
>CAJXPE010000252.1 GCA_913057965.1 uncultured Marixanthomonas sp.
GAGATGTAGAGAGGTCTCGTGGGCTCGGAGATGTGTATAAGAGACAGGCCAAATAGGGTGGCTAAAAACGGAAAAAGTGTTGATATAAACAAGTTGTGCAACATTTAAAAAAAAACATCAAATATGACAATAGCAATTAATGCGAAAATACACGAAGGAGTTGTTTTGGCGAGTGATAGCGCGACAACTTTAATTGACCAAAAAGGTGGAGTGATTAATGTTTATGAGCACGCAAATAAAATTTTTAATTTGTACAAAGGATTACCTATTGGAGCAATCACATACGGATTAGGAAATATCGGACACGCATCAATTGCTACTCTTGCAAAGGATTTCAGAAGTGATTTAACATCTAAACTAAAACCAGACAATTACGAACTGGAAAGTATAGCCATTGAATTTGGAGAATTTATCCATAAAAAGTATAAAGAAGTATTTAAAGATACGCCTATTGAAAAACAACCTATTCTTGGGTTTGTTATTGCAGGTTATTCGTCAGGAAGTGATTTACCAGAAGAGTATCAATTGATATTCCCGAAAATGACTTCACCAATGTCATTAAGACCACCTGAAGAAGTTGGTTTATCTTGGAATGGAGAAATTGAACCATTAACAAGATTAATTTTAGGACACGGTAGTCATTTACAAAATTCCGTTGAACGCTCAATAGACTTATTTAAAGGAAAAAAGGAGGCAGAAGATTTTATTAGAAAACTGAAAATGGAATCTCAAGTTTCAATTATTAGTCCGGGAATGCCATTACAAGACGTAATTCATCTTGCAGAATATTTGGTGGAAACAGCAATTAATTTTGCAAAATATCGACCTGGCGCACAAACTGTTGGAGGACCAATCGAAATTGCGGTAATTACAAAGCACGAAGGATTTAAATGGATTAAAAGAAAACACTATTTTAGCACAGATTTAAATAACCATAAATCAACTGAACAAAAAAAACTATAATAAAATGGAAACTAAAAAAACTGAATCGAAGAAAAAAAGTCCTGTTATCCAAGAAAATATCGTTACTAATTCAATGTTCAGACAATCAGATATAACTCACGGTACTTGGAATTATTCACAGAATACTGAAAATACAATTGAAGACGAAATTAAAATTAAGCACGAAACATTAAATTTCACGATGTAGAAAAAACGTTGCACAACACCGTATATAAAACATAGTGCGAGTAGTTACAGACACGAAGGTTCGGGCATTTTTGCGTGGTCGCCAAATTTTTAAATTTGGCTAATTGAGAAAAGAAAGATAATTAGAAGAATTTAAAAATTCGGCTCGTACCTATCCGAAACGAAACTGCTTATTTTCTGCACTACGTTTCATATACAAACACGTTGGCAATAATTTGAGAAAACGAAATGAAGAAAACTTTATTATTACTATTAATTGCAGTAAGCATTAAAAGCTTCTCTCAAAATATCGGTGTTTCTGACTTAATAAAATTGTCTAAATTAAATTTGGGACAGGCTGAAGAGTTGTTGAGTTCGAAAGATTGGGTTTATCTAATGGGCGAAGAGGAAACCAAGGAAAAGTATGGTAGAGCTACTTTCGCCTTTGAAAAAAACGAAATCACTTCTCAAGCAAAATCTTTTTTGGATTATATTTTTTCAGAAACTGAGAACCGCGTTCGTATAAAAATTCAATTTGATACACTTGAAAAATACAAAGAGTATAATGCTGAACTAAAAAAAATAGGTTTTGATTTAGTCGATAGCCAAATGTCAAAAGACACAATAATAAAATTCTACCAATTCGAAGATTATATTATTGAATTCAGAGTTCAATCTGACAAAAACACAGATAGAAGTAATGAGACTAAATACAGAGTTATGCTTGCTCATAAAGCTGATTACGGAACCGAATTTAATGGTAACGACTGAAAAAAAACTATTGCCAACAATGTATAACCGCAATTACGGCGGATTCGACTACGTCCGAATCCACTCGGAATTGCTAATGTCAGTGCTTAACCGAAAAACATTAACTTTAATCCCGTAACTGACGGTTATACGAGTCCGTTAGCAACAAGGCAAAACGAACGATGAGCAAATCAATAAACATTTTAATATTTCTTCTTTGCGCAGTTTCGTGTAAGCCTCAATCGACTGATAAGTCAATCACGAAAAATACCGATAGCTACAAAAGAATTCACGGAGAAAATAGTTGGGCATTTATCAATCAAGCTAATGACACTTTAATTCCATTTGGAATCTACAAATTTATGAACCCGATTGACGAAGAAGGAATGATTTTGGCCGAACGAAACGGAAAACACGGTTACATAAATATTTTTCAAGACACATTAATTCCATTTATTTATGAAGATTTAAGTGTGTTCACTCACGGTCTTGCACCAGCCAAGAAAAATGGGAAATATGGATATTTGGATAGAAAAGGTAAAGTAGTAATACCGTTTAAGTATGAAAATGAAAGCCACTTTTATAAATGCAGATTGGCACGCGCAAAATTAAATGGCAAATACGGATTTATTGACCAAAGTGGTAACGAGATTGTTCCTATCCAATTTGAGAAAGTGAGAAGTAACAGAATTGACTCATTGGTTTGCGCAATGCAAAACAAAAAATGGGCTTTCTTTTCTTGTTCGGGAGAACAACTGACAAATTTTAAATATGACCAAATAACCGAATCGTTCTTCGACCATTACAATTATACTTATTTTGAAAAAGGTCTTTGCAGAGTAGAAAATAACGGAAAAATAGGTTATATCAACAGAAAATTCAAAGAGGTTGTTCCATTTGGCAAATATCAAGTTGCAGAACCATTTCGTAATCATTTAGGTATAGTAGCCAATGAGGGAAATTTCGGCATTATTGATACTTTAGGAAAAGTTATAGTGCCATTAAAATATGACTTCATAGAACATCCATCTGAATATTCGAATAAGTCTGACTTGTTTGCTGTAAAAAAAGGTAAGGAAATTCAATTTTTAGATAAGTCAGCAAATCCAATTACCGATTTTGAAATTAAGGAATTTGAATGGGACACTCATAAAGACGAAGAATCGTATCAAAAATATTTTCTCGCAAAAAAAAACTCTGGAATGGTTGGAACAATTTCAGACAAGGGAGAAATTATAATACCATTTGAATATCAAGAAATCAAAGCATTTGACGGGAAAAAAGTAACATTTGCAAAGAAAAATGGCAAATATGGATTAATCGATTATAATGGAAAGGTCGTTCTACCATTTGAATTTGATGATGCATATACCCAAAAGTTCTTTAAACATTATGTATTTGAGAAAACTAACAAAGTTGGGATGTTTGATGAAAATGGTAATCAAATAATCTCATTTTCATACGAGGATATTACGCCTGTGTTTTATGATAAAGACAATAGATTTATTGTCAAACAGAACGGTCTATATGGTATTATAGATATAAATGAGAATATCATCGTACCAATAAAATTTGACGAAATTTCAAATTGGGTGGAGTATGGCCCAGAAGAACATTTTATAACCAAAGACGGTAAAACTGGACTTATCAGCCGACAAGGGAAAATCGTTATTCCACCAGACTATGATGAGATTTGGATTAACAATTCAAAATTAATTAAAGTAAAAAACAAAGGTCTATACGGAACAGTTGATTGGAAAAATAAAATTGTTCATCCAATTAAATATCAACAGATTTTGTGGGAATGGCCATTTATCACTCAAAATCCTTTAGACACAGTTTATGTAAAAGAAAATAGCAAATATTTTTCTACAGACATAAGTGGAAAAGTGATTGAAAACAACGTAAGTGAAAAGCTGATAGATGAAAAATTCGGATATTTATTAGAATATCAGTAAAAATGCCCAGTTGCTAACAAAGAACTGAGGTAAAAAGCAACTTTTTCACC
>CAJXPE010000253.1 GCA_913057965.1 uncultured Marixanthomonas sp.
ATGTGTATAAGAGACAGGCCACATAGGTTTGCTTTGCACAAAATTATATCCTGAAAAAGTAAAAGCGCTTGTAATTACAGGAAGTTCCGGACTTTACGAAAGTGCGATGGGTGAAAGTTACCCAAAGCGAGGTGATTATGACTATATTCAGAAAAAAGCAGAAAATGTTTTTTATGATCCTGCTGTCGCCACTAAAGAAATTGTTGACGAAGTCTATGCTTCGGTTAATGATCGGAATAAATTAATTAGAACACTTGCCATTGCAAAAAGCGCTATTCGGCATAATATGGCGAAAGATCTTCCCAAAATGAATACGCCCACGTGTATTATTTGGGGAAAAAACGATAATGTAACCCCTCCTGAAGTCGCCACAGAATTCAATGAGTTACTACCAGATTCCGATTTATATTGGATCGATAAATGTGGCCATGCAGCGATGATGGAACACCCTGATGAGTTTAACGACTTACTCTACGCTTGGTTACAAAAACGAAACTTTTAAGCATTATGCAGATTAAATCGGCAGAATTTGTAATGAGCAACAGTGATGTTGACAAATGCCCTAAATCCCGATTAGCAGAATACGCTTTTATTGGACGATCTAATGTGGGTAAATCATCTCTTATCAATATGTTGATGCAGCGAAAAAAGCTTGCAAAAACATCTGGACGTCCCGGAAAAACACAACTTATTAATCACTTTTTAGTCAATAAAAACTGGCACCTAGTTGATTTGCCAGGATATGGATATGCCAAGGTTTCAAAAAAGAGCAAAAAGACCTTCCAAAAATTTATTACGGAGTATTTTAAAAATAGAGAACAACTTATTATGGGGTTTGTGTTAATCGATTCTCGACACGAACCACAGCCCATTGATCTTGAATTTATGGAATGGTTGGGTGAAAATCAGTTACCATTTGCGATAATCTTTACCAAAGCCGATAAATTAAAACCCAAAGCATTAGAACGAAACCTAAAAGAATATCAAGAAAAAATGCTTGAAACCTGGATAGAAATGCCCCAATATTTTGTAACCTCATCAACGAACACGATGGGTCGTGACGAGGTTTTACAGTACATTGATCAAATTAACGGGACAATAGACCTTTCTTAATTACTTCAATAAGCGAACTTACCGTTTCTATTTCATTTAATTTTTCCGAAGAAAGAAACACCTCTAATCCGCCATCTTTTTCTGAAAGGATTATTGGAAACGTATAGTTAGGCAACCATTTAGATTTAAATTGTTTCACAAATTCATCTTTATGGTAAAAATCCATTTCTACCTTTTCTTGTTTTCGAAATGTTTTCCAGACTTTTTTTTCTGAAAAAACACCATACGTCAATTTACAAAGACTACACGTGTATGTAGAAGGACTTACAATTTTATGCAAGCTATCTATATATGCATTACGATTCCCAGCGTTTGCGTTATACACAAAAATGAGACGCATTACTCTTTGTTAAGCTCTAATTTTTCAGCAAAGTAATCACAGAAATCACGCATGGTAGCACTCATTTTTTCATCACTAGTAGCTCGCTCAAAAGTTTCGGCCATAGCACTTAACGTTTGATGGAAAAAGATTTTCATATCATCTAACGGCATGTCTTTGGTCCAAAGGTCAATGCGCAACGACTCTCTTTTATCGTGATCCCAAACATTCAAAAATATCGCTTTTGCCTCTTCATTATCTACACCTCCATCGGGCGCAGACCATTGTAGTTTTTCAGGTACTTTATTTTCGTCAAGATCTATGTTTATTTTAATTTCTGAAGTGTTTTTTGCCATCACTTTTTAGGTTTATATTTTGAATTATTAAAAATTGTTTCTGGTTTTTCTTGAAGCATTTTCTCTAGACTTACAGCGTTGTTTTCCATATAAGCCCGAACTATTTGCCAGCCTAGATAACGTCCCACCATTCCTGGTGATTCGTTATCTATTTCTAAATAAAATTTTGAAAATGGAGCTTTATTTATAAAACGTGCTGGTAATTTAGGGTTCGTACTGTACAACAGTTCTTTTTCTACAAAATAACGCCACATATATTCTTCATTGTCTTGTGCCCATTGTATTTCAGACTCCGAATACCCTATTTTTTCTGCATCAGGAGTTTTGGGAAGCCATATATCTTTTAAATACAGTTCTTTTCCGAAGAAAATCATTTGCGCCAATAAGTCCCGTTTTTGTGGTTTTGCAATGAGTTGTCGAGCATAAACCGAAGCGACATCTGGCGCTATTTGAGAGGGTTTTAAATCTTTGGCTATATACTCTTGAATGCCTTCATAAAAGTGATGCTCACTCCCCAAATACGTATCCAAGGCTAGGATTAACATCGTATCGGTTGCAATTACTTTGTTATTATAATCTACATCTGAAGTAACTGTATAAACCGATGGAGCTTTAAATTCAGGAAAGTAATATTTTATATGCTGAAACAACGGAATGAGTTGATCCTCAAGTTCAGAATCATCAGGAAATTGGTTGGCAACTTCTTTGTCTAATTGCTGTTGTAACGTATCTTGAATTCTATGCGCCCAAACACTATCTGCAAATCGCTTTGGAAAAAAAAGCGGGTATTCTTTCTTCAGTTTTGGGATATCTTGAACCGTAGCAGCTGCAAATTCTTTATCAAAACGAACAATAGTAAGATCCATTGGTATTGCTTGAATCTCTTTTTCATGTTCACTAGTAGCATCACAAGCCACCAACAAAACAATAAAAAGGGAGAACATATACTTTTTCATAAAATGTAAAATTTGACAACTGTTTAACGCCATCCTCTTTTTTAAATTTTAACTTTAGTTTATTTTTGTGTGCAAAGGTAGGCTTTATAGTTCAAAATAATTAGCTTATTGGTTATTGACAACGTAAAGATTATCTATCAAAAAAACACACAACATGCAAACCGAAAAAGTAGTTGATTACATTGTAAATTGGTTAAAAGAATATTGTATTCAAGCCAAAATGAACGGGTTTGTTGTAGGCATCAGTGGTGGTATCGATTCTGCCGTAACATCTGCCTTGTGCGCTAAAACAGGACTTAGAACATTATGTCTTGAAATGCCTATTCATCAAGCACAAAGCCAAGTTACAAGAGCACAAGAGCACATCTCTTTTTTAAAAAAAAATTATGCAAATGTGACTGACACAAATGTTGACCTTACTTCTGTTTTTGAACAATTTAAAAGAGAAGTTCCGCAAACAGACGGAAATGAACTATTAGATTTAACATTGGCCAATACGCGAGCTCGTTTACGTATGAGCACCTTATACTATTTTGCAGGACTACATCGGTATTTGGTTGCCGGAACAGGTAACAAAGTAGAAGATTTTGGCGTAGGTTTTTACACTAAATACGGTGACGGTGGCGTCGATTTAAGTCCGATTGCCGATTTGCTTAAAAGCGAAGTATATGAAATAGGTCATTTTCTTGATGTTCCGCATTCAATTTTAGAAGCAGCACCAACGGATGGACTTTTTGGCGATAGCCGTACCGATGAAGATCAAATAGGCGCTAGTTATGACGAACTGGAATGGGCCATGAAAATGTTAGAAAAAGGGAAGAGCGCAACCGATTTTACGAATAGAAAACAAGAAGTTTTTAACATATTCGTACGACTAAATAACGCTAACCAACACAAAATGAAGCCGATTCCCGTGTGCAATATTCCAGATTCCTACAAGGTTTTATAATATTCAACGAGTTTTCTGTACGTTGAACGAATAATCCCTCATACTGACAATCTTTTTTTTAGTTTTGATTTGTAGTATTAATATCTGTCTCTTATACACATCTCCGAGCCCACGAGACCTCTCTACATCT
>CAJXPE010000254.1 GCA_913057965.1 uncultured Marixanthomonas sp.
ACGTAAGGAGTCGTCGGCAGCGTCAGATGTGTATAAGAGACAGGCACTACAAAATACATCTTCGTTACGGGCGGAGTATCATCATCTTTAGGAAAAGGAATTATCGCAGCCTCACTTGCTAAATTACTGCAAGCCAGAGGGTATCGCGTTACTATTCAGAAATTAGATCCTTACATTAATGTAGACCCTGGAACATTGAATCCATACGAACATGGCGAATGTTACGTAACGGATGATGGCGCCGAAACCGATTTAGATCTTGGTCACTACGAACGTTTTTTAAATGTAAAAACCTCACAAGCCAATAATGTAACTACAGGTCGTATTTATCAAAGTGTAATTGAAAAAGAACGCCGAGGAGAGTTTTTAGGAAAAACAGTTCAGGTTGTTCCACACATTACTAACGAAATTAAAGAACGCGTACAGCAATTAGGTAGTACCGGCGATTACGATATTGTTATTACTGAAATTGGAGGTACTGTAGGTGATATTGAATCCCTACCATATATTGAAGCGGTTAGACAGCTACGTTGGGAGTTAGGAGATGATAATGCGTTAGTAATACATTTAACATTAGTACCCTATCTTTCTGCTGCTGGAGAATTAAAAACCAAGCCTACACAGCACTCCGTAAAGACGCTGATGGAAAGTGGTATAAAAGCTGATATCTTAGTTTGCAGAACAGAACACAACTTATCCGATGACCTTAGAAGAAAATTAGCACTTTTTTGTAATGTAAAACGCGAAGCCGTGATACAATCTATCGATGCGTCTACTATTTACGATGTGCCTAATATGATGTTAGAGGAAGGGTTAGATACCGTAACGCTTCAAAAACTGGGAATGGAAAATACTAAAGAACCAGACCTTACTCGTTGGAATCAATTTTTAGAACGTCATAAAAATCCTAAAGGAGAAGTACGCATTGGATTGATTGGAAAATATGTAGAGCTTCAAGACAGTTATAAGTCTATTTTAGAGTCGTTTATTCACGCAGGTGCAGAAAACGAAGTAAGCGTAAAAGTAGACTACATTCATTCAGAATATATTAATAAAAATAATGTAGAAGCAAAACTTAAAATGCTAGATGCCATTTTAGTGGCTCCTGGTTTTGGAGAACGTGGTATTGAAGGAAAAGTAGAGGCCGTTCGTTATGCCCGTGAAAACAACTTGCCCTTTTTAGGTATTTGTTTAGGAATGCAAATGGCCGTTATAGAATATAGCCGAAATGTGTTGGGTATTAAAGATGCTAATTCTACTGAAATGAATCCACAAACCCCAAATCCAGTTATTAACTTAATGGAAGATCAAAAAAGCATTACCGATATGGGCGGAACAATGCGGTTAGGAACATGGAAATGTGATGTAAAAGCGGATAGTATTATTGGTCGGGTTTATAATGAAAACACTATAGAAGAACGCCATCGTCATCGCTATGAATATAATAATAAGTATAAAGAACAATTGGAAGCTGCAGGAATGATTGCTACCGGTGTAAATCCAGACACACAATTAGTCGAAGTGGTTGAAGTGCCATCACACCCATGGTTTGTAGGGGTGCAGTACCATCCAGAATATAAGAGTACCGTGGCGAGTCCGCATCCATTGTTTGTGGCGTTTGTAAAAGCAGCACACGAACACGCAGAGAATAGTTAAACCGACAATTTGGCGTGCCTTGTTATTGGGGCGGGATATTTGCTTTATGCAAACTAAGATTGAATATAATAAAAGTATAAATTGATAATTAAATTTTTCTGAAATATGCTGTTTCAGAAAAAATTATAAAAGAAAAGTCCATAAAACGGACATTTTTGACACAAGTTCAGATTACATGGAAAAAAAGAATTTTGACATTAATTCCCTTTTAGGGTTTGTATTGATTGGGGCGATTTTAGTATGGATGCTATACATGCAGAAACCTTCTGAAGATGAAGTCCAAGCAGAAAAAGCAAAGACCGAAGCTGCTGCTAAGGCAAACGAAGCCTCTGAAAAAGAAAACCAAGAAGAAACCAACCTTGAAGAAGCTACCGAAGAAATGGCCGTTTCAAACGCGCAAGATTCTTTAGGTTTTGAAAAACTTAAAAATAAGTTGGGTTCATTTGCTTATTCAGGGACATTAACGTCAGCAAAACAAAACACTACTGTAATTGAGAATGAAGTTCTCTATTTGGAAGTAAATAATAAAGGTGGATATATTACCGAAGCTCGTTTAAAAAATCATACTACTTACGATTCTCTTCAGGTAAGCCTTATAAAAGATGGTAACAGTACGTTAAACCTACAGTTTTCTTCAGAAAATAGATTGTTGAATACCAAAGATTTATTCTTTGAACCTTCGGTAAGTACCAATGGCGACAATAAGGTGTTATCTATGAAGCTTAAAACTTCAGAAAGTGCTTACATAGAATACCGCTACGAGTTATTGCCAGATGAGTACATGATTAACTTCAGCATTAAATCGCAAGGATTAGATGGTGTTATTAATACCACCCAACCTATTTATTTAGATTGGAAATTAAAAGGGTATCGACACGCAAAAAGTATTACATACGAAAACCGATATAGCCGTTTGGTATATGAATATGAAGGGGACGACCATAACAAGCTTTCCCAGAGTGGTGAAGATGAGGAAACGGAAAAAGATGTAACGTGGATGAATTTCCGTCAGCACTTTTTCAGTTCACTGCTATTAACTGATACGCCTTTTAAGGAAGTATCATTCAGTTCGGTAGATTTAGTGGAAGACGAAGAAATAGATACTGTTTACACTAAGCAGTATGCTGCCAAAATGTTATTAGAGCCTAAAGCTGGTGGACTTTCCTATAACATGAACATGTATCTTGGTCCTACCGATTATCAAATATTGAACGACTACGGACGCAATCTAGACGAAGCAATGCCTTTAGGTTGGGGAATTTTTGGTGTGATAAACAAATATATTATCATTCCTCTTTTCGGATTTTTAAGTGGTTTTCTACCGGCGGGGATAGCTATTATCTGTTTAACAATCTTAATTAAATTGTTATTGTCCCCAGTACAGTACAAACAGTACTTGTCGCAGGCGAAAATGAAAATATTGCGCCCAGAGATTGAGGAGATTCGTGAAAAGTACGGTGATAACAAAATGAAGATTCAGCAGGAAACGATGAAACTTCAAAATGCAGCAGGAGCAAGCCCGTTAAAAGGATGTTTACCGGCATTATTACAATTACCGGTGTTTTATGCCTTGTTTACATTTTTCCCTTCTGCTTTCGATCTGCGTCAAAAAAGCTTTTTGTGGGCAGATGACCTTTCAAGTTATGATACAATAGCTCAATTGCCTTTTCATATCCCTTTTTATGGCGATCACGTAAGTTTATTCCCCATATTAGCATCTATCGCTATCTTTATATATATGATGATGACTACTGGGCAAACCATGCAGGCGCAGCAACAACCAGGAATGCCTAATATGAAATTTATAATGTACTTGTCTCCCTTGTTTATGTTGATATTCTTCAACAACTACGCAAGTGGATTATCTTTATATTATTTCACGTCAAATATGATTACCATCGGTATTATGTTGGTGATTAAGAATTTTATAATCGATGACGATAAGGTTCATGCTAAAATTCAGAAAAAGAAAAAGCAGCCTAAAAAGCAAAATCGTTTTCAGCGTAAAATGTCCGAGATGATGGAGCAAGCTGAAGAGCAAAAGAAAGCGCAGAAAAAGAAATAATCTGTTGAAAGCCTCCTTTAATCGGGAGGCTTTTTTAGTTAATTGAATTTATACCTGTCTCTTATACACATCTCCGAGCCCACGAGACCTCTCTACATCT
>CAJXPE010000255.1 GCA_913057965.1 uncultured Marixanthomonas sp.
ATTTGAAAGGCATTTTTTTTAAATTTTTTCTAAAGAAATTACCACCTAACAATCACACTTCCCCAAGTAAAACCACTACCAAAAGCAGCAAGAACTACAAGGTCACCTTTTTTAATCTTGCCAGCTTTATGAGCTTCAGAAAGGGCAATCGGTATGGACGCTGCCGTAGTATTACCATATTTTTGAATGTTATTAAACACTTGGTCATCGCTCAACTTCAGTTTCTGCTGTATAAACTGCGAAATACGCAAGTTGGCTTGATGCGGTATCAACATATCGATATCTTCTACAGATAAACCATTCGCTTTGAGTCCTTCGTGAATTACTTCCGTAAAACGAACAATCGCATGTTTAAATACAAATTGGCCATTCATATACGGGTAATACGGAATATCTTCTTGTGGGTTTTTCTCAATAATTTCAGGAACCCAATATTCAGTGCTTGGCCCCTGTAAAGACAATTCGTCTTTGTGTTTTCCTTCACTATGTAAATGGGTAGATAAAATTCCGTTTTCACCCTTATCGTCACTTCGAGAAACAACGGCTGCTCCTGCTCCATCACCAAAAATTACCGAAACACTCCGGCCGCGTGTGGTAAAATCAAGTCCGCCACTGTGATTTTCACTTCCTATAACCAAAATATTTTTATACATCCCAGTTTTCACAAATTGATCGGCCACTGACATCGCATAGACAAATCCACTACATTGATTCCGAACATCCAAAGCTGGAATGGTTCTCATATTCATCATTTCCTGAACCTCAACACCGCCGCCAGGGAAATACATATCTGGGCTCAACGTAGCGAAAACAATCATATCGATATCATCCGGCTTCAATTTTGCCTCTTCCAAGGCAATTGTAGCAGCTTTAACGCCCATTACCGAAGTAGAATTACCATCTCCTTTTTTAATATGCCGTCGTTCTTGTATTCCCGTACGCTCTTGTATCCAAGCGTCATTGGTATCCATCAATTTTGAAAGGTCGTCATTAGTAACAACATTTTCGGGCACATAATGACCAAGCCCTGTAATTTTTGAAGTGTACATATATGTATTGTATAAACGAAAGAGCAAGATACATATTCAAGCGATGTAAGGGAAATAAATACACTCCATATAGTATGCATGCATAGCAAATGGAATGGCTTGACATTATTTTTTTAAGTATCTTTTCAAAAAATATAACTTTTATGAAAAAACTTACTGCATTACTTATTTTTCTGCTCATTTCTTCAGCATTTTATGCTCAAGTAGACAAAAACTATCAAAAACCACCTAAAGAAATTCTCGATTTAGTAGAAGCACCTCCTGCTCCTTCTGTAATAATTGACGATGACGGCGAACATGTCGTGCTTTTATATAGAGATTCTTACAAGTCTATCAATGAACTTTCTGAAACCGAAATGCGTTTGGGCGGTTTGCGTATTAACCCAAAAACCAATATCGGTAGCCGTACCAACTATTATAATAATATAGAAGTAAAAAAAGCTTCTGAAAAAGAATCGACACAAGTTTCCGGTCTTCCTCAAAATGCCCGGTTATCAAATTTTAGTTGGTCTCCCAATCAGAAAATGATGGCCTTTTTACATACAACTCAAAAAGGGGTTGAAGCTTGGGTACTGGATATCAATAAAGGATCTGCAAAAAAATTAACCAATGCAACCGTTAATGCCAATATGGGCGATGTTATCAATTGGTTTAAGGATAGTTCTAGTTTGTTAGTGAAAATGCTTCCAGAAAACAGAAAAGAATTAATTAATACTGCTGAAGCGGTACCAACAGGTCCAACTATTTCGGTAAGTGACGGGGAAAAAGCACAAAACCGAACCTATCAAGATTTATTAAAAAACCCAAACGATGAAGCTAATTTTGAACAATTAGCCCTTTCAGAAATTAAAAAGGTTTCCATTAGCGGACAAACCGCATCGTTTCTTCCTACTGCCATGTATAGAAGCATCAGTTTTTCACCAAATGGAGCATACCTATTAGTTTCAGAAGTAAAAAAGCCGTTTTCATATTTAGTGCCTTATTACCGTTTTCCATTTCATGAAACTATGTATGATGCCAACGGAAAATTGGTTACAGTAATAAACAAAGTGCCATTAGATGAAGTTCGCCCAAAAGGATTTATGGCAACACGTACCGGCAAACGCAATTTTAGCTGGAGAAACGATCAGCCTGCAACTTTATACTGGGTGGAAGCTTTAGATGAAGGAGATCCCGAAAATGAAGTTGATTTTAGGGATGTTGTATATCAAGTTGAAGCACCTTTTAGCGGGAAAGGAAAAGAGATTTTAAAAACAAAGAATAGATTTTCAGGTATTACCTGGGGTGATGATAAAAATGCTATTGCTTATGATTATTGGTGGAACGACCGAAATACCAAAACATATTTATTCAACCCTTCTAATATAAAACAAAAACCTATTGTTATATCTGACCGAAATTATCAAGATCGATATAGCGATCCAGGAAATTTTGTAACTACTCAAAATAAATTCAATCGTTCTGTTTTAGACCTTAACAATCAAACAGCCTATTTAATGGGAGATGGATATTCAGAAAAAGGGCAATTTCCTTTTGTAGATGAATTCAATTTAAAAACCCAAAAAACAAAACGCATTTATCAATCAAGCTACACGGATAAAAAAGAAGAATTGTATGATGCCATTGATATGCAAAAAGGGAAAATTTTAGTTAGAATTGAATCACAGAATGAATATCCTAACTATTATTTCAGAAACATTAATAAGAAGGAAGATTTAACGCCTGTAACCACTTTTGAAAATCCGTTTAAAAGCTTACAAAACGTGCATAAAGAAGTAATCACTTACAAACGTGATGATGGACTTGAACTAGAGGGAACGTTGTATCTGCCTGTTGGTTACGATATGGATAAAAAAGAAAAAAAACCGATGATTCTTTGGGCCTATCCTCGTGAATTTAAAGATAAAAGCAGTGCTTCGCAAAATACGACCAACCCAAATGAATTTATTTATCCATTCTGGGGAAGTCCTATTTATTGGGTAACGCAAGGATATGTTGTGCTAGACGATGCTGCTTTTCCTATTGTTGGTGAAGGCGATGAAGAACCCAATGATACATTTAGAAAGCAACTAGTAGCAAACGCAAAAGCCGCTATAGATGCGGTGGATGAGATGGGCTATATTGACAGAAACAAAGTAGCAGTTGGCGGTCATAGTTATGGTGCTTTTATGGTGGCCAATTTACTAAGTCATAGCGATTTGTTTGCAGCCGGAATTGCCAGAAGTGGAGCGTATAACCGAACGTTAACTCCTTTTGGCTTTCAAAGTGAAGAACGCAGCTATTGGGATTCACCAGAAACGTATTATACCATGTCCCCCTTTATGCATGCCGAGAAAATGAAAACACCTCTGCTACTAATTCACGGACAGGCTGATAATAATTCGGGTACGTATCCGCTACAAAGTGAGCGTTATTTTAATGCTTTAAAAGGATTAGGAGCAACGGCTCGTCTTGTCATGTTACCAAAAGAAAGCCACGGATATCGCGCTAAAGAAAGCATTTTACATTTACTGTGGGAACAAGATCAATGGTTAGATACCTACGTTAAAAACAAAGAAAAATCTGATGATGCTATGAGCAAAAAAGCCGAAGGGAAATAAGTTTCTAAAATAGATACTAAACAAAAAAAAG
The DNA here is from genome assembly GCA_913057965.1 of uncultured Marixanthomonas sp. Taxonomy (GTDB): domain Bacteria; phylum Bacteroidota; class Bacteroidia; order Flavobacteriales; family Flavobacteriaceae; genus Marixanthomonas. The sequence goes on from CAJXPE010000255.1 coordinate 3,681, forward strand.
GGTGCAAAAAATGCACCCTTTTTTAAACAACCTAACCAATAAATAATCGGTAACTTTTCTTTTTCATAGCAGTTTTCCAATTATTTAGCTTAAAGATACATTATAAATGCTGTCTCTTATACACATCTCCGAGCCCAC
>CAJXPE010000256.1 GCA_913057965.1 uncultured Marixanthomonas sp.
GAGATGTAGAGAGGTCTCGTGGGCTCGGAGATGTGTATAAGAGACAGTTTATACTCAAAAAGTAGGAAATATCTTATTTTTAACACAAAAAAAGACCGATGTACAATATCGGTCTTTTCATTAAAAAAAGGAGTTTATTTATAATTTCATCTCTGGAATTTCTCCAGTTACTACCAAATCACCTTCTGTTGCTTCTTTAATTTCTTCAACACTTACACCCGGTGCCCGTTCTAATAAGTGAAAAGCATTATCTTTTACTTCTAAAACAGCGAGGTTAGTAACTATTTTCCGAACACATTCTACACCCGTTAATGGCAATGTGCATTCTTTTAATAATTTTGAAGCACCTGCTCTATTGGTATGCATCATGGCAACAATAATATTTTCTGCTGAGGCCACTAAATCCATAGCACCGCCCATTCCCTTTACCATCTTTCCAGGTATTTTCCAATTGGCGATATTACCGTTCTGTGCAACTTCCATAGATCCTAAAATGGTTAAATCTACGTGCTGACCGCGAATCATTGAAAAGCTTAAGGCAGAATCAAAAAAGGAAGCACCAGGCAAGGCTGTAATCGTTTGTTTACCGGCATTAATTAAGTCTGGATCTTCTTCACCTTCAAAAGGGAACGGGCCCATTCCTAAAATTCCATTTTCACTTTGAAACTCAACATCGATATCGTCCCGTACAAAATTGGCTACCAACGTTGGAATGCCAATGCCTAGGTTGACGTAATATCCGTCTTTTACTTCTTTTGCAATGCGTTGTGCTATTTGTTCTTTGCTTAATGACATTATTTCTTAGGTCTTACGGTTCGTTGTTCAATTCTTTTTTCATACGCTGTACCTTGAAAGATTCGTTGTACAAATATTCCTGGAATATGTATTTCATTGGGATCTAATTCTCCGGCAGGTACTAATTCTTCTACTTCCGCAACGGTTATTTTTGCGGCCCCACACATATTTGGGTTGAAGTTTCTAGCAGTACCTTTAAAAATAAGGTTGCCAGCTTCATCCCCTTTCCAAGCTTTTACAAATGCAAAATCGGCTTTAAAAGCACGTTCCATCACGTACATTTTTCCATCAAATTCGCGAGTTTCTTTTCCTTCGGCAACTTCGGTTCCATATCCAGCGGGTGTAAAAAAGGCTGGAATTCCACTTTGGGCGGCTTGGCAGCGTTGTGCTAAGGTTCCTTGCGGAATTAATTCAACTTCCATTTCGCCACTTAACATTTGGCGTTCAAACTCTTTGTTTTCACCTACGTACGATGAAATCATTTTCTTTATTTGGTGCTTTCTAAGCAATAATCCCAATCCAAAGTCGTCTACTCCTGCATTATTAGATATGCAGGTTACATCTTGAACGTTTAATCGGACTAACTCTTTAATAGCATTTTCGGGAATTCCGCTTAATCCAAAGCCTCCAAGCATTAAAGTCATACTGTCTTTTATGCCTTTACAGGCTTCTTCAACATTTGAAACCGTTTTATTGATCATTATTTTTATTTTTCAGAAAATTACAAAATTTGCTTCAGAAATGCTTCGGAAGGGAGTGGCATTTTTCAGAAATACTATAAAAAAACCGTTTCAAAATCTGAAACGGTTTTAATATTTTTAGAAAACTCAGTTAAAAGTCAAATTCGTCTGGAACTTCATCTTCGTTTTTATTGTCTTCTTTCCATTTAGCGCAATCTGTTTCGATAGTGACACCAGAGGGACGTTTAAAGTTTTCATCAGAAACATTTAATTCTTCATCGGCAAGGCACTTTTTCATATAGATAGCCCAAATAGGCAAGGCCATAGTTGCACCTTGACCATAAGTGACGCTTCTAAAGTGAGTCGCTCGATCTTCACCACCAACCCAAACGCCAGTAACCAAGTTTGGAACCATGCCCATAAACCAACCGTCACTGTTGTTCTGTGTGGTCCCTGTTTTACCAGCAATCGGGTTTTTAAAGTCGTAAGGATATCCAGTAATAATTTCTTTGTACAAACGCCCACCGCGCCATGTACCTCTAAGCCTACTACCCGATCCAGATTGTACCACTCCTTGCATAAGGCTCACGGTTACATAAGCCGTTTCGTCACTGATAACATCTTTGGTTTCAGGTACATTTTGGTATAAAACGGTGCCATTTTTATCTTCAATACGTTGTATGAGCGTAGGTTTTACATAGACACCTTCATTGGCAAAAACACTATAGGCACCTACCATTTCATACAAAGAAACATCGGGTGTCCCCAATGCAATGGAAGGAGCCGCAGGCATATCCTTGGTGTCAACACCCATTTTTGAAATGAGTTCGATTACAGGCTTTGGTCCCACTCGGTCTATTAAACGAGCGGTAACGGTATTAATGGAACGTGCTAAAGCCTCTTTTAAGGTAACCATTTCCCCATATTCACCTCCGGAGTTTCTGGGTGTCCAAGGTTTTAACAAACCATATTTACCAGCTTCAATAGTATATTGTGTGTTTGGCAGTGTATCGCAAGGCGACATGTGCATTTGGTCAATAGCAGTGGCATACACAAATGGTTTAAAGGTAGAACCTACTTGGCGATGTCCTGTTTTAACCATATCGTACTTAAAGTTTTTGTAATTAATGCCTCCAACCCAAGCTTTCACTTCTCCAGTTTGTGGCGTCATGGACATTAGGGAAGCGCGCAAAAACTTTTTATAATACCGAATGGAATCCATTGGAGTCATAGTCGTGTCGATGGCATTATTCTCGGCTGTCCAAGAAAAGATACGCATCGGAACTTTCTTTTTAAAGCTGGCGATAATTTCTTCTTTGTCTTTACCTTGCTTTTCCATTTCGCGCCAACGATCGCTTCGTCGCATGGCCGATTTTAGAATTTGCTCGGTTTCTTCTTCAGTAATATCACGAAACGGAGCGGTTTTATTTTTCTCATTTTGACTATCAAATTCTTTCTGGAGATTTTGCATATGCATATCAACAGCCTCTTCTGCATATTCTTGCATTTTAGAATCGATGGTTGTATATACTTTTAATCCATCACTGTAAATATTGTAAAGAGAGCCATCGCTTTTTGGGTTTTCCTTAATCCAATCGGACATAAAAGCACGAGCGTATTCTCTAAAATAGGTAGCAATACCTTCATCGTGTCCTTGCGGAGTATACTTGATTTCAAGAGGAAGAGCTTGTAAAGAGTCTTTAACACTTTCAGTAATGTAATCGTATTTCTCCATTTGAGAAAGCACTACATTTCTACGATTTTTAACGCCAACTGGATTTCGTAAGGGATTGTATAATGATGAGTTTTTAAACATTCCTACGAGCATGGCAGATTCGGCTGTCGTTAATTCCGAAGGGCTTTTATCAAAATAAATGCTGGCGGCAGATTCAATACCAACAGCTTGATTAAGAAAATCGTACTCATTAAAGTACATGGTTAATATTTCTTCTTTAGTGTAGCGACGTTCCAGACGGGTAGCAATAACCCACTCTTTAATTTTTTGAATCCCTCGTTCCAGCTTGTTGTCTGAAACCTGCTCGGTAAAAAACAATTTTGAAAGTTGTTGCGAAATGGTACTTGCACCACCTCTAGAGCCTAAAAATACAGCAGCTCGAACGGTTCCTTTTGCATCAATACCAGAATGTTCGTAATAACGCGCATCTTCGGTAGCGATTAGTGCATTTATTAGGTGATCGGGTAATTCTTCATACTTGACAGGAGTTCGGTTTTCTTTATAAAATTTACCAAGTGTTTTGCCGTCTGTTGAAATAATCTCGGTCGCAAGATTTTTTTCAGGGTTTTCAAGGCTGGTT
>CAJXPE010000257.1 GCA_913057965.1 uncultured Marixanthomonas sp.
TCGTCGGCAGCTCAGATGTGTATAAGAGACAGACGTTATCACAGTCCAATAAATTTTCAAAAGAAATTGGGATACTTTTTCAAAATGGGGAAACCCAAAAAGCAAACCTTTTAAAAGAAAAAACGACCCAATTAAAACAAGATTCTAAAGCACAGCAAGAACAATTAAACGCTGCTGAAGAAAAACTGCAAGCATTGTTGTACAACCTTCCTAACATACCACACGAAAGTGTACCCGCAGGTAATGACGAAGAAGACAACGAAGAGATTTTTCGAGAATTGGACATTCCAACTCTGGAGGAAGGCTCATTACCGCACTGGGAATTAGCCAAAAAATACGACCTCATCGATTTTGAATTAGGTGTAAAAGTAACCGGAGCCGGGTTTCCTATTTACAAAGGAAAAGGCGCCCGATTGCAACGTGCATTGATCACCTATTTTTTAGATAAAAATATTGAAGCAGGATATACAGAATATCAAGTTCCGCTAATGGTGAACGAGGATTCTGCACGTGGCACGGGTCAATTACCCGATAAAGAAGGACAAATGTATCATATTACAAACGACGATTTGTATATGATACCAACGGCTGAAGTTCCGGTAACAAATATGTTTCGTGGTGATTTATTAAAGCAAGATCAATTGCCTATTCAATGTACAGGCTACACACCTTGTTTTAGAAGAGAGGCGGGAAGTTACGGTGCTCACGTTCGTGGCTTAAACCGTTTGCACCAATTTGATAAAGTTGAAATAGTACGTGTAGAGCATCCTGATAACAGCTATAAAGCATTAGACGGAATGGTAGAACACGTAAAAGATATATTGCGCGAATTGAAATTACCGTACCGAGTTTTACGCCTTTGTGGGGGTGATTTAGGGTTTACTGCGGCGTTAACGTACGATTTTGAAGTGTTTTCAACTGCTCAAGACCGCTGGTTAGAAATTTCTTCTGTATCAAATTTTGAAACCTTTCAAGCAAACCGATTGAAACTTCGTTATAAAGACGAAGAAGGAAAAAACAATCTTGTTCACACGTTAAACGGAAGTGCTTTGGCTTTACCGCGCGTGTTAGCAGGAATTTTAGAAAACTATCAAACCCCCGAAGGAATTAAAATTCCTGAGGTATTAGTACCGTATTGTGGTTTCGATATGATTAAATAGAATACAAGTGGGCGGTTTATTTGCCGCCCACTCTATCTTCATTTTGTTTTACAAAAGCGGACCAACCGGTGTAGCCTTTCCCCGTTTCAATGCGACCTTCGTTATAAAAATGGCAAACGGCTGCTGCCAATCCATCGGTGCTATCTAAGTTTTTAGGTAATTCTTTTAAGCCAAGCGTGCTTTGTAGCATTTTAGCAACCTGCTCTTTACTTGCGTTTCCGCTTCCAGTAATCGCCATTTTAATCTTTTTAGGGGAATATTCGGTGATGGGAACTTCTCTAGATAATCCAGCCGCCATGGCAACCCCTTGTGCCCTTCCCAGTTTAAGCATAGATTGTACGTTTTTCCCAAAAAAAGGTGCTTCAATCGCTATTTCATCAGGGTGAAATTCATCGATCAATTCAATTGTGCGTTCAAAAATAAGCTTCAGTTTTACGTAATGATCCTTGTATTTTTTTAACTGAAGTTCGTTCAATTGCAAAAATTGCATCTTCTTGCCTACTACTTTTATGAGTCCAAAACCCATGATGGTAGTTCCAGGATCAATACCTAAGATTATCTTTTCTGAACTCATATTTGAAAACTTTCTGTAACTTCGTTGCTTATGCGCACCGTATTGCACAAATCTAAACAATATTGGTTGACCGCCCTAAAGGTTTTATTGCTTGGGCTTACATTCGCATATATCTACTATAAAATCACTTCTGGGGCAACCCTTCGATGGAATACCTTTATTGCTGAAATACAATCGAAAAATTTCGGTTATGTCGTACTGTTTATTTTGTTGGCAAGCATTAATTGGATTCTAGAGATCGCTAAATGGCAAATGGTTGTTTCAAAAATTAAACCCATTTCATTTTATGAAGCGACCAAACAAAGCTTGGCTGCTTTAACAGTATCCTTACCCACACCCAATCGAATTGGCGATTATGGCGCCAAAGCGTTTTTTTACCCTTCAGAAAAAAGGAAAGAAATACTTTTGCTTAACTTTATAAACAACAGCGCTCAAATGCTTATCACATGCTTGTTAGGAAGTATAGGGATTTTGGTAATAGCTACATCGTATTCCTTACCGTTTTCAGAAGAAAACCTAAGCCTTGCTCTTTTATTACTTGTTGTTTTAGTTGTAGCGGGATACTTCTTCAGAAAAAAACAGCTTCTTATAAAAGGACTCTCAGTAGCAAACCTATTCCAGTATATCAAGAAACTACCCAACACTATAAAATTAAAATTGGTTTTATATTCCCTATTGCGATATACTGTATTTAGTTTCTTATTTTTTATAATCCTATTGTTTTTTGATGCTGAAATTTCAGTATTAAAAGCCATTCCGCCACTCTTCACCATGTATCTTTTGGTCTCTGTACTCCCTTCTTTTTTTATTTTTGATGTGGTAATACGCGGAGGCGTGGCTGTGTGGCTTTTTTCATTGCTTGGAGTGCCTGAAATAATCGTGCTTTGTACCGTTTTCACCATGTGGCTACTTAACTTTATTCTTCCAGCACTCGTGGGAAGTTTTTTCGTAGCACGCTATAAAACCACTAATTTATGATGACATTGGGTTTTGTTTTAGTCACCGTTTATATGGTTCTCTTACTCTTCGTTTGGATAGGAATGATCCAATTAAAACCCACGACGGTTTTAGACACCTCAAAACCCAAAACTACTTTTACCATTGTTGTTCCTTTTAGAAATGAAGCCGAAAACATGCCTGCCTTACTCGCTTCACTAAAAGAATTGGACTATCCTACTGAATTGTTTGAAGTGATTTTTGTGGATGACATGTCGGAAGACAACTCCGTATTGACAGTTTCAAAGGCTTTGGAAAGCGCCGTCTTTTCCTTTAATATTATTCGAAACAAACAGTTTTCAAATGCTCCTAAAAAAGATGCGATTACTACTGCTATTTCTAAAGCAAAGCACGAATGGATTATCACAACTGATGCCGATTGTACCGTACCTAAAAAATGGTTGCAATGTTTTGATGCTGCGATTCAGAAAAACACCCCAAATATGGTTTGCGGACCAGTTATGTATAAAAACAATGGCAGTTTTATACAGGCGTTTCAACAGTTTGATGGGTTGAGCCTACAAGCTGTAACGATGGGAGGATTTGGACATGGTAGGGAATTTTTATGCAATGGAGCCAATTTAGGATATAAAAAGAAAGTGTTTCAGGAAATAGAAGGGTTTACTGGGAATACTCATATTGCGAGCGGTGACGACATCTTTCTATTGGAAAAAATAAAGAAATACGCTCCAAACTCCATTCATTTTTTAAAAACCAGCGCTGCTCTTGTACATACTCAACCGCAACAAAACTGGAACCAATTAATTAATCAACGGGTGCGATGGGCTTCAAAAACGACAAAGCAAGATAATTGGCTTCCAAAGGCGATTGGAGCACTTGTTTTTATCGTTAACCTTTGGATTGCCTTTGGGTGGATTTATATCTTTTATAGTACACGGTTTTTATACTTTTATCTTTTTGTGTTGTGTATAAAAATAGCCGTAGATGGCTTTATTATTTTTTCCGCAAAGACGGTTTTCAGAAATAAAACAACTTCCTGTCTCTTATACACATCTGACGCTGCCGACGACTCCTTACGTGTAGATC
>CAJXPE010000258.1 GCA_913057965.1 uncultured Marixanthomonas sp.
GAGACAGATACAAGAAAGCAACTGGTATTATTCTTTCTTCGTAAACTTTAAAACCCAATTCGCAAAGGGATATGAGTTTGGCGAAGATGCTGATGGTAATGAAATACGCACTGAGGAAACTCGCTTTATGTCTCCAGGATATTTACAATTTGGTCCAGGTATGCTTTGGAAAAAGAATGATAATTTTAAAGTAAACATTGCTCCTGCAACTGCGCGATTCATTTTTGTAAATGAAAAATTTACAACCGTAGAAGATCCTGCTTTAGTTGATGCTTTTAACGATGAAGGCGGTTATTTTGGTGTTGATGCTAATGAGACAACTCGTTTTGAATTTGGTGCCTCTGTAAACGCTTATTACAAGTTAGATTTAATGGAGAATATTTCTATGGAAAATATTTTAGGATTGTACTCTAATTATCTAGAAGACCCACAAAATGTGGATATAGATTATACAATGAACTTAGTGCTAAAAGTAAACGATTGGATCACGGCTAATGCTACTTTCCAAGCGATTTATGATGACAATGCTGTACAAGCTGTACAAGTGCGAGAAACACTCGGTGTAGGTGTTGGCTATAAGTTTTAATTTGTATTAAAAAAGTAAAAAAAATCCGGCAATTTGAATTTGCCGGATTTTTTTATTTTACTCTTCATACAGATAATGCTCTGGGTACAGAAAGTTATTATACGGGAATCGGGTGACGTGAATTTCTCTCAGCTTTTCGTACACCAATTTTCTGAACTCTTCAAAGTTATCTTTATTTAATGCTGAAATGAAAATAGCGTTTTCTTCACGGTTCATCCAGGTCTGTTTCCAGTCTTTTAATGTATTATGTGCCGTTGTTTTTTCAGTTACTAAATCGTCTTCTTCAATCACTTCTGGCTTGTATTGATCAATTTTATTAAAAACCATAATCACAGGTTTGTCGGCACTTTCTATTTCGTCTAATACTTTATTAACCGAAGCGATATGATCTTCAAAAGAAGGGTGCGAAATATCTACCACGTGCAGTAATAAATCGGCTTCACGAACCTCATCTAACGTACTTTTAAATGATTCTACCAATTGCGTAGGAAGTTTTCTAATAAAACCTACCGTGTCGGTCAACAAAAAAGGTAGATTTCCAACAACCACTTTACGAACCGTAGTATCTAGCGTTGCGAAAAGTTTGTTTTCAGCAAACACTTCACTTTTACTAATACTATTCATCAACGTAGATTTACCTACATTGGTATAACCCACTAATGCCACGCGAACTAAAGAACCACGATTACCTCGCTGCACTTCCATCTGCTTGTCGATTTTCTCCAGCTTTTTCTTTAAAAGTGTTATTCGGTCTCGAACGATACGACGGTCAGTTTCAATTTCGGTTTCACCAGGTCCACGCATTCCAATACCTCCACGTTGTCGTTCTAAGTGTGTCCACATCCCTGCTAGTCGTGGCAATAAGTATTCGTATTGTGCTAATTCTACTTGGGTACGAGCGTAACTTGTTTTGGCTCGCTGTGCGAAAATATCTAGAATAAGGTTGGTTCTATCTATAATTTTACACCGTAATATTTTCTCAATATTTTTTTGTTGTGCAGGTGATAGCTCATCATCAAAAATAGCTGTACCAATATCGTTTTCTTCTACAAACTCTCGTACTTGTTCCATTTTACCGGTTCCAATAAAGGTTTTCGGGTTTGGAGCATCCATTTTTTGGGTAAAGCGTCTAGATACTTCACCGCCTGCTGTATACGCCAAGAATTCCAATTCATCTAAATATTCATTAGATTTCTCTTCATCTTGAAATTTTGTGATTAAACCAATGAGTATGGTTTTTTCGTAGTCTATTGAGGTTTGTTCAATCATATGCTTAGTTCTAACACAAAGATACAAAAGCTTTTGCTTTGGAATTTTTAAATTAGAAACATTAAAAGACTTATTTAATTTGAATTTATGATTATTTCGTCAAGCTCATAGGTTCCGTCAAAATCATCTTGGTCTTTACCCACATATTTAAATGCAATGTGCCCACTATCTTCAATACAAGATAAATCTATATTTCCTGAAGGAATCCAATCTCCAAAAAAGTCACTGTCTGCAACAATTGTCGCTTCAGGAATTGGTTTCCAATTTGCGGAAGGAATGGTACTTGGTTTTCCGTCCCAATTGGTTGCATATAAAACTACCATATAACTTAAATTAGAAAAGCTATTCGATGTTTTAAAATTTAAGGTTTCACCATCTTGAGCATTAAAATCAATCTCTGGAGTAACCAACCACCCAATTGAAAGGTCATCATCACTATTTCGGGCTCTAAAACGTGCTGAAATACCCAATGATTCATTCGTGCCATCGTCAAAATAAGCTTCCCATAGTTCAGTACCAGCTTCGGCGTAATTAGTCCAACCGTTTCCGCTTATAGGATCACCTTCGGTTTGTGTTTCAAAAAAATCGCTGAACAATTCGGTTTCGCCAGTCTCAGTTGCTATGCCACAAACGTCACAACGGTCGTTATTATCCAGCTGTATCGTTGAAGGATCGTTTACCACAACAATAAACTCGTTCCCATTAAAGCTTTTACTTAATATTGCTGCCATAGTTCCGACACCTTGTGGTAACAACAATGATTTAAAATCTGCAAAGGTGCTTGTGCTGAAAATAGTTTTGACGCCTATTTCACAGCTTTCTAACGCACGTTCTCCATCAAAACTATCTTCAGCTTCTCCGGCAAATGTTTTTCTATTATCGCCTAATACCTCACTACTATTAAATTGAACATTGTCCAATTGAATGTATAAGTTCGTATGACTATCGCTAAATTCTGTTATAGACATGGGTAGCGGGATAATTTCAGCTACCTCTTCATCTCTTATAAGAAATTCATCGAATTGAGATTCGGCTATGCTTTCAATTGTATTTCCATCTCTAAATCCCAATGTTAACACGCCGCTATCCAAGCCTACGGTAAGGCCGTCTAATTTAACATGTACTTTTCGGCCAAACTCCAATACTGTAAATAATGGGTTTACATCTATCAAAACTTTTACCCCCGCTGTCGGGTTTTCAGGACTGTCTTGTATGATTAGTTCTTCAAAAAAGTTTCCGCCTTCATCGCTTGAAATAACATATCCAGTGACATACGAATCGGTTTCAGAAAAGGTTAAAAACTCATTCTGGTTTGTATTCAGTTCTTGTAAGTATAAATTTCTAAGCTGTTCTATACTAATATCGCCTTCTAGGTCAACAACTGAAGTTTCGGTTTCTGGCACGTTAAATTCATCATCTTGAACACAAGAAACAATAGCTACTGTCAATAAGAGTAGAACTATCAATTTATAAAAGTTAGAAGTTTTCATTGGTGTATTTATTTTATTCGGTTTTATCTAAAATCGTACATAAAAGTTTAGGTAATACGTGGTTCCATACCCAAAGAAATAACGCGGACCAAAAATGGCACCGTTTACTCTGGATTGATCTTCCTGTACATCTGGATAGCTAGTTTTTCTACCTTGTTCAAAACCACCTGTTTTATATTCTTGATCCAAAATATTGTTGATTACCGCAAAGAATCCAACATAGTAATCTTTTATTTTCCAAGATTTTCCTCCTACTGCGTTTACTAAAAAGTAATCGCCAAAATCTTCTTGTTGTAGTAATTCTTTAGCAATTTCTGGGTCGTAATTTAAATACGGTTGCCCGTCAAAATCGGTGCTGAAATTAGCCGAACGCTGTCTCTTATACACATCTCCGAGCCCACGAGACCTCTCTACATCTCGTA
>CAJXPE010000259.1 GCA_913057965.1 uncultured Marixanthomonas sp.
AGAGAGGTCTCGTGGGCTCGGAGATGTGTATAAGAGACAGGGATTATTGATATTACCTTTCCTCCCTATGATGGTAGTTCCTTCATCACAAATATAATCCTCGGCGTATCCCATAATATTTCCAGCACTGCCTAGGATTGGATAAATTCCATCAGGGTTTTCAACTGCCTTTTGATTTCTACCACTTCTAATCTCTAAAACTTCATCCCATATTTTTTGCTTCCATCCTTCTCTCATATCATCTCCTCAATTTCCATTAATAATTGGTTGGTTTCAGCGTCTAAAGTTTTCATCTCTTGCAAAATTTCCTCTGGCGCACGTAAAGGTGCTTCTTCAGGCGTGTTGGGGTTTTTTACAGAAAGGTCATATGTTTCTATGTCTTGTAAATCTTTTAACTTGAGATTCCAAGATTTCTCTGTTTCAGGCTTGTCTTTTTGTAAGCTTACAAATTCAGCTAGATCTTTTTCATTAAGCGGGTTGGTTTTTCCCATATTTCTACCAGGATCTAACTGGTAATACCAAATGTTTTTAGTGGGTTCTCCTTTTTCAAAAAATAAGACCACGGTTTTTACGCCTGCGCCTAAAAATGTACCACTTGGCATATCTAAAATGGTATGTAGCTTACAGGTTTCTAATAAATACTCTCGTAAACTTATAGAGGCATTATCTGTATTGCTTAAAAAGGTGTTTTTAATAACAATAGCAGCTCTTCCTCCTGCTTTTAGGCTTTTAATAAAATGCTGTAAAAACAAAAAGGCAGTTTCACCTGTTTTAATATCAAAGTTTTGTTGTACTTCTTTACGCTCTTTCCCCCCAAAAGGTGGGTTGGCAAGAATAATATTATAACGATCATCCTCTTGTATATCCCGAATAGATAAACTAAGCGTATTGATATGGGTGATATTTGGTGCTTCTATGCCGTGCAAAATCATATTCATTACCCCAATTACATAAGCAAGGTTCTTTTTTTCACGCCCATAGAAGGTGTTTTCTTGCAAAGTTTTCAGATTACTGGTAGTACGTTTCATTTTATCGTACATATACTCATAGGCTTCACACAAAAAGCCTGCTGAACCTACAGCACCATCATACACAGTTTCTCCAATTTTAGGATCTACCACTGCTATCATTGCCTTAATTAAAGGTCTTGGAGTGTAATACTGTCCGCCATTTCGCCCAGCATTCCCCATATTCTTAATCTTGGTTTCGTACAGGTGACTAAGCTCGTGTTTATCTTTACTCGACTGAAATGGCAGCTCATCTACTAAATTTACAATCTCCCGTAAATTATACCCACTTTGTATTTTATTACCAATCTCACTAAAGATTTCGCCTATTTTATATTCTATGGTTTTAGGGTTGTCTTTCGCTTTTTGCTTGAATTCAGACAAATAAGGAAAGAGATGTATATTGACGAATTTCACAAAATCTGGTCCCGTCATTGCTAAATTATGATCTAACTCTCCATCAGCTTTCTTTGGCATTGCCCAATTAGACCATCTAAATTTTTCATCTAAAATAAAGGTATAATCTTTACCCTCTAGTTCGGCTGCATCTGCCTTGTCTTTTTCTAAATCGTCTAAGTATTTTAAAAAGAGCACCCAAGAGGTTTGCCCTATATAATCTAATTCGCTATCTGAGCCGGCATCTTTATATAAAACGTCGTCTATATTCTTGAAAGTTTGTTCAAACATTTGTGATTCGTTGCTTTTGAGTTGTTAAATATAGAAAAAAATCAGTGTATTTATGAGGGTTTTAAGCATAACCTCTAACCATAAAAAAAGCAGCCATTGCTGACTGCTCTTTTGTTCTTAATCATATTTCCAGAAATAACCTCCTGCTGTTTTGTTTAAACCCCTACAACATTTGGCAATACCACTTTTGGAAATTTCTGTTTCTCTAGCTGCTTTAGCAACGGAAGAAAATTTATTTACCAATTTACCTTCTAAAGTAAGCTGAAATACTATTCTTTTTCTAGCATCTTCTTTAGGTGTAAATTTCTCTTCCTTAACATAGCTTCAGTAATAGCCTCCATACATCTGGTTCACACTGTAACACGCCTTTGAAATAGCTTTTTTATCTGCATTTATGCTTTGAGCTGCATCTTCTAAGCAATCATATTCTTCAACGAATTCTCTACTCTCTAGATCGTATTGATAAACTTGCTTTTGAATACCTCCACCAGCATCTGTATTGTAGCCTTTTTCTTTTGCATTGTATTTTAGAATGTACTCACGCTCTTTAGCGGCTAATTCATTTTCAGAGTTTGCTGTATCAATCTGCTCCCAAGAGAAAGCCTCGGCACCATACGTGCCGATAGCTTCATAAAACTTGGTTTCTTCTCCTTGACGGGTTTTATCGATATGATCTTTTTTTCTAGCTTCTATTGAATCTGTAGTCACGCCAATATACATTTCTCCTGTTTCCTTGTTTTGCGCTTTATAGATTATACCCCTAAAATTACTTTCTTGCTTCATCTACTGTAATTTTAAATTTATACTCTCCTCCAGAAGATTTCTTTTCGAGCCTTCCATTTAAATTTACAGCATAACTGTCTATCCATTTAGACATTGTATGGGCTGTCACGTCACAGGAGTATGTTTCTCTGAACAGCTCTTCAAAATCTCTCTTATTCTGCCAAGTATTCGTTTGAACATAATCATTAGCATATTCAAAAAATTCTGGATGCGTTTCAGATACCAATCGAGATTTTCTTAAATTGATTTCTTCTGCTTTTATCAATCCTTTCTCTAAATATATCTGAACTGATTGCATCATAAACAAGTAAAACTTGTTTCGTTCCTGTTGAGCCCAATACTTATCAAAGAATCTATTTCCAAATTCTTCTTCTGGCGTGAAATGTTGGTTGTAGTAATTTGCAACTTCAAACTCATATCGTCTTCTCTCATCAGAAGCCCCCCCTGGACCATTTACCATATAATTTGAAGTAATCATTAATTTGGGAGATTGCTCATAATCAATATAAAAGGAAGATTGATGCTTTTTCTCTACCTCAACTCCAGTTGTAATCATAGAGTAAAAGAATTCAAAAGAAGCAGATTTATTTAAATCATCATAAATGAGCAAATCAGTCGTTAATTCGATGCGCTGGTTTTTAAACCAATTACCAGTTTTGATGTCTTTTCCATCAAATTGCTCAACTTCTTTACATTGTTTAATCGCATCACCTAATAAAGTTTTACCTGTACCTCCGTGAGCTTGATTATTCAGTCCCATATTTTCGTCATAAAGAATCACCGCTTTGTTCTCTCCTCGATCTTTACTTCTATGGGAAAGGTACCCTATAAAACTCCTTAAAGCTTCTAGTCTATTTTCATCGTCTTTGGCTAAGTGTAAACAAAATGTTTTGAATTGACCATCTTCTGTTTTAGGCATTTCAAATTCGTAATTTAAAACTCTATTTTGCCAGATTGGAAACTCTAAATCTGTGTAGGGTTTTACTTTAATTTCATCTTTGGAAACGTTACAATAAACATTTTTAAAGAAAAACCTTGCTAAGTCTCGTTCATCACGATCATCAATAAGCTCTACGGTTTTTAGCAAGGTAAGTTTTCCTTTATTCAAGTAAGTTCCAAACCCCCTCGAAAAGACCTCATAAACATCATTATTTTCTAATACTTCAAGTAAGTAGTCTCTGATTGTATCGGCCATTTCTTCTATGGCTGTTTTTCTTACTCTATTATCGCTTAACCTCTGTCTCTTATACACATCTGACGCTGCCGACGACTCCTTACGTGTAGAT
>CAJXPE010000260.1 GCA_913057965.1 uncultured Marixanthomonas sp.
TCTACACGTAAGGAGTCGTCGGCAGCGTCAGATGTGTATAAGAGACAGCAAATAACCTATCCATCTCCAGAAGAAGATTACAATAAACCATTTTTTACTATTAAAAATGAAAAATTAGAAATTCAATTTGGTACCGTATTCTTAAAAAAAGGAACACGTATCCCTGAAAAAGGCTTCACGAAGCACGATAGTCACGAAATATCTATTATCCAAAAAGGAAAAATAGAAATGTTGAATGAAGATGGTTCTGTAAAAGGATATTTAAAAACAGGAGATGTTGTTTATATAAATGTTCTAGAGGCTCAGGCAGGTAATATTTTAGAAGACACACAACTTATGTATACACTAATTAAATAATAATAATATGGAAAATAATAAAAACACAACGAAATGGTTTAGTCTTGCTGGAATATGGTTTGGAGGGATTGTTAGTGTTCCTGCTTTATTGGTAGGAAGTACATTAATTGCCTCTCTTAGTTTTAATTATTCAATTTGGGCAGGACTCATAGGGTTTAGCTTTGTTGTACTCTTTATGTCATTGCTAAGTATTGCTGCCGTAGAAAAAAGAAAAGCAACAGTTTCATTAGCGGCGAGTAGTTTTGGCGTAAAAGGGGCGAAATTAATTGTTGGTTTAGTTATTGGCTTATCTACTTTAGGTTGGTTTGGTATACAAAGTAATATCGCAGGTGCTTCTTTTTCAAAGATATTAGTTGAAATGAATGGTCCAGAAATTCCTGTATGGATATCTTCTGTTTTCTGGGGGATTATTATGGTGCTTACCGCTGTTTTTGGATTTAAATATTTAAAATGGCTTAACTATGTTGCAGTTCCTGCTATTGTGTTATTACTTGCGTATGGTTTATTCATTGTTTTTCAAGAACACAGCTTTCAAGAAATTTTAAACTTTAAGCCAAGTGAGCCAATGCCTTTATTACAGGCTATTGGCTTTACAATTGGTTTCATATCGGTTGGAGGGGTAATTTCTCCAGATTACAATCGTTTTGCAGCCACAAAAAAAGATGCCATTTTAGGGTCAATTTTTGGAATTATTCCTTCGGCATTATGCTTATTGGCAATCGGTGCTATTTTGGCTATTACACAAGGTACTTATGATATTGTTGAAATATTTTCATCTTTAGGTTTTCCATTTTTCGCCATGTCAATTCTTATCCTAGCAACTTGGACTTCAAATGTGATGAATGTCTATTCTTCAGGCTTAGCATTTAATGATTTATTTAATTTAAGTAATGCATCACGATCTAAAACCACTTTGTTTGTTGGGCTTATTGGTATTTTATTGGCGGCTATTGGAATCTTATCTCATTTTATGAGCTTTATATCGCTTTTAACGATTACAATTACACCGATTGCAGGAGTCATGATTTCAGATTATTTCATATCCAAAACCTACCAAGAAACACCTGAAAATATAAATTGGAAAGGGGTTTTCTCTTGGATTAGCGGTGTTGTTGTAATGTTGGTAATGACTTCTCAGATTAAAAATATATTAGGAATTATTGTAGCGGCTTTCGTCTACTTTATTCTGAAAAAAAATATCAAATAGCAATGCGAAAAATAAGCACAAAAGATATCGAATATATTGCAATGGGCTCAACAGTTTTAGGAACTGGTGGCGGAGGTGACCCATATATAGGAAAACTTTTAGCAAACGAAGCAATAAATAAATATGGGGACGTCTCATTAATAGATGCAAAGGAACTAAAAGACGACGCACTCGTTGTCTCAATAGCTGCATTTGGAGCTCCAATGATACTCGTCGAAAAATTGTTTTCGGGAGAAGAATTTAAACGTGCCTTTGATATGATGGAGGCATATCTTGGCAAAAAAATAGAGGCGATCATACCTGCGGAAGCGGGTGGGCTTAATGGAGTAATTCCCTTTGCTGTAGCAGCAAGAAAAAAGGTGCCTTTGGTGGATGCTGATGGTATGGGAAGAGCTTTTCCGCGTTTAGAAATGACCACCTTTACCTTGCATGGTATTCCTGTTTCTCCAATAACGCAAGCCGACGAAAAAGGGAATAAGAATGTGTACCATACCATAGATAATACTTGGGGAGAAACGCTGGTTGGAGCTACTACCATACAAATGGGAGGCAGTTGTGCTATTGGGTGCTATCCAATGAGTGGAGCACAAGTTAAAATAGCAGCTGTCCATGGTATTGTAACCTATGCCGAAACTTTAGGAAAAGCCATTATAGATGCAAAAGCAAAGAATCAAAACCCAATAGATTCGTTGATAGAAAAGGCAGCAGCAATTAAGCTGTTTACAGGTAAAATAAGCAACGTAACCCTTAAAACAGAAGGGAGATGGAATAAAGGAGTTTGTGAGATTTCAGGATTAGAAAAAAACATTGATTCTCAAATGACCCTTGATTTTCAGAATGAATTTTTAATGGCAAAGAAAGATGGTAAGCCAGTCGCTATCACTCCAGATCTTATTGTTCTTATAGATGCTGAAAATGCACAACCAATTACTGCTGAAAGTATTCAATATGGCACACGCGTAATCGTTTTAGGAATGAAAGCAAATGCACAATGGCGAACACCCGAAGGTATTGAATTGGGAGGTCCAAAAAAGTTTGGTTATCAAGAGAATTATATTACAATAGAAGAGTTAAATAAAAATAATAGAGATGTATTATAAAATAGGAGTTGATGTTGGTGGAACTAATACAGATGCTGTATTAGTCTCTCATAGTAACAATATACTAGCCAAAACGAAACAAACAACAACTTTAGATGTTAGTAGTGGAATAGAAAATGCTATTAAACAAGTTCTTTTAGACGCGAATATTCCGAAAGAAGAAATAAAATATATTATGCTAGGGACTACACATTGCACCAATGCATTAGTAGAACGAAAAGAATTAAATAAAATAGGAGCTATTAGAATTGGTTTACCTGCGAGTAGTGCTATACCTACAATGACAGATTTCCCAAAAGATTTAAAAAAACTTTTAGGGAAGCATTTATACATGGTTCATGGAGGTTATGAATTTGATGGAAGATTGATTAGCCCGTTAAATGAGAATGAAGTCAAAGAGTGTCTTCTTAAAATGAGTGGAGAAATAGAGTCATTGGCAATTACAGGTATTTTTTCTAAAACATTGCCAGACCAAGAACTACAAGTAGCAATTTGGGCAAAAGAAATATTTGGAGATGCTGTTAAAATAAGTTGTTCTCACCAAGTTGGTGGCTTAGGATTGTTAGAACGCGAAAATGCAGCAATTCTCAATGCGGCGTTACAAGGTGTTGCTTTAAAAATGGTAAAAGCTTTTAAAGAAACTGTGAGTCGTTTAGGGTTATCATCTCAATTATTCATAGGTCAAAATGATGGAACACTTATGTCTTTAGAACAAGTTCAAGATTTTCCTGTACTCACAATTTCATCTGGACCAACAAATAGTATTCGAGGAGCTGGAGCTTTATCTCAGGTAGACAATGGTATTGTGATTGATGTTGGGGGCACTACTTCAGATGGCGGTGTATTGGTGAATTTTTTTCCTAGGGAAAGTACCCAAGCTGCTCAAATAGGTGGAGTACTAACAAATTTCAGAATGCCAGATGTGGTTTCTGTAGGTATTGGTGGTGGTACTATTGTAAGATTTAAAGGGAGTAAATGCCAATTAGGTCCTGATTCTGTTGGATATTTATTGAAAGAAAAAGCAATTGCTTTTGGAGGGTATACACCTGTCTCTTATACACATCTGACGCTGCCGACGACTCCTTACG
>CAJXPE010000261.1 GCA_913057965.1 uncultured Marixanthomonas sp.
TCTACACGTAAGGAGTCGTCGGCAGCGTCAGATGTGTATAAGAGACAGGCTAAGAGGATGGTTTTTATATGTTGAATGCCTCGGAATTTTGAAGAATCTTCAATATCGATTTTGTCTTTTAGCAGTTCAAAATCGTCTAAGCCTTCTTTAAAAAGTTCGCCCACGTGCACCAGTTCAATAAATTTTAAAAGGGACTGTATGCGTTCTTGATTTTCGGTGTCAATCTCATAGCCGTTGGTGTTTTTGTGATAATGTACTTCAATCCCAAACTCATCAGCCAAAGCTTTAAAATCACGTTCTAAAGTACGGGTAGTCGTCTCAATATCATGATATTCAAGCAACCGATCAATAATTCCAGCTTTTGAAATATTAGGGGTCCGTTGTATAATGTCTATAATAACTTCCAATCGTTTTAATAATTTATATCCTGCCATGTTTTTCTGAATGTAAAAGTAAATACCGTGTCCGTCAAAAGACGTCGGTCATAAAATTAATGATACTCCGACATTCTTTGGCGGTTTTCAGCTTTTATTTTGTTGCAAAAGAAGAATATATGGAAACCAATGTTATCGAAATTATAGCCGAAACGGCCGAAACAATAAAGGGATGTAAGTTGAAAGAAAAAAAGTTAGTCTTGCAGCGGCAACGTTTACAACTACTGCAAGCTTATTTTTCGTGTACCGAAATGCAGGCGATTTTTATCATTTCGGTATTCGATTTAAACAGCCAAGGCACTTCGCCCGATCTGGAAGATATTGCTCAATATTTAAAATGTAGCTCCATAAAAATGTTACTCTACGATACAGATTTCGATCTTTTGTTAGATCGAGGTTTGCTTGCTTTAAAAAGCCGTCGTTCTTTCCGGCACTTTTTTACTAAAAACCAATATGAAATACCGCTAGAAATAAAAGAAGCCGTTATGGAAAATGAACCTATAAAGGTACAGGCTGAGAAAAAATCTATCACAGTTTTCGATGTCTTGAAAGAGTTGTCCGAATTGTTACAATCTAGGGAAGATGAGGTTTTCTCTACTAATGCATGTATTAGAAAAGGGATTGATTTAATCGAGGACCATTCACAATTTCCCATCTTTAACGATATTTGGAAGTTGGGCTTTACACAAAAAGAAGTCTTTATCTTTTTCATTATTGTTTGGGAAAACCTCGAAAGTACATATCAAGTTGAATTGGGGACACTTTCAAAAGCGCTGTTTGATGATAGAAGCGATCGTATAACTTTTGAACAAGTGATAATCGACGAGAAGGGGAAATTGTTTACACACAATTTTATCAAAATTATCCCGGCCGATTTTGTACAACGTTCTGAACTTACATTAACCAAAAAAGCGCAACAATACTTAAAGGAGCGAGATATAAAAATACACACATCGAGGCAGGTCAATAAAGAGACTTTGTTGTTACATAAAGATATTTCAAAAGTAAAAATGCATTATAATGACGCCGAGCAACAACAAATCGACTTTCTGTCTGGGATGTTAATGCCTAGAAAATTTAAACAACTTCAAAAATCATTGGAACAAGAAAAATTACGAAAAGGGGTCGCGGTTTTATTGTATGGGGTTCCCGGAACTGGAAAAACGGAAACTGTATTTCAGATTGCCAAACAAACACGGAGGGATATTTTTAAGGTGGATGTAAGTCAATTAAAGAGCAAATGGTATGGTGAGAGCCAAAAGAATGTAAAAAAGCTATTTGATACTTATAAAGAAATAAGTGCCGAACAAACACGCACGCCCATTTTATTATTAAACGAAGCCGATGCTATCCTTACTTCCCGGAATGCCAGTGATAAAAGTTCAACAGGTCGGGCGGAGCATGCGATTCAAAATATTTTTTTAGAGGCGTTAGAAAATTTTGAAGGTATTCTTTTCGCGACCACCAATTTTGAACAAAGCCTAGATTCAGCTTTCGAACGTAGGTTTCTCTATAAAATATGTTACAATAAACCCACTTTGGAAACCCGGTCCAAAATATGGAAATCTAAATTCCCCGCAACAAATAAAGCGGAATCCTTGTTGCTAGCCAAGAAGTATATATTTAGTGGTGGACAAATAGAAAACATCCTTCGGAAATATAAAATGCAGGCTGTTTTATTGCAGCGCAAACCAAATTTTGAGGAGCTGAATCAATTATGTAATGAAGAGATTTCTTTTGTTATAAAACAGAAAAGAATAGGATTTACCGAATTATAAGGATGCAGTTTCTCAAAATTTACCCTTGTTCATTATTTTGATACGTTCAGTGACAATGAACATTTAAATTGAGTGAACATTGATATATAAAATCATATATGTCGATAAAATTAAATAATTTCGACATATATTTGCAATGTGTCGATGCCGTCGACATAGGTGCTTTTAAATGTCGATACTATGTACAATCCTGAAAAACCATATAATAACCTACCGTTACTGCCCCCAAAAACCGAGGTAGAAACTAAAAAAATATTAAAGCAGGCGATAGCGTCCAATAAAATATTAGCAGAGCTTAAAGGACGAGCAGATGAAATACCCAATCAGTCCATGCTTGTAAACGCAATTACATTGCAAGAGGCGAAGGATAGTTCCGAAATTGAAAATATAGTAACGACGCAGGATACGCTATACAAAGCTTTTTCTTCAAACATATCTTCTGCCGATGCACAGACCAAGGAAGTTTTAAGGTATCGTCAAGCTCTTTGGGAGGGCTATAATGATTTGGACAACAGACCCCTATCTACCAATTCTTTTATTAAGATTGTACAGACGATAAAGGAGAATAATTCTGGAATTAGAAATGCTCCAGGGACTACGATAACTAGCAATGACAAAACGATATATACTCCGCCAGAGGGAGAAGATGTGATTCGAAATCTTCTAAAGAATTTAGAAGATTTTATTCACACTGAAGATGATATCGACCCGCTTGTTAAGTTGGCCATAATGCATTATCAATTTGAAGCAATACATCCTTTCTTTGATGGAAACGGTAGGACGGGCAGAGTAATCAATATGTTATATATAGTTGATAAAGAACTTTTGGATACGCCAATTCTTTATTTAAGCAAATATATTATTGAGAATAAAAATGATTATTATACAAACCTTAGAAAGGTCACAGAACAGTCATCGTGGGAAACTTGGATTCTTTTTATGCTAAAAGGTATTGAAGAAACTGCTCAATACACTTTGGACAAAATAAATTCTATTAACGAATTGATGCAGGAAACCGTTCGTTTTGCAAAAGACAAACTACCTACGCGCGTTTATTCCAAAGAGTTGATTGAATTGTTATTTGAACAACCATATTGTAAAGTAAAGTATCTTGTGGAAGAAGGTATTGCAAAACGGCAAACAGCTGCCGAATATCTAAATGAACTTGAAAAAATTGGAATCTTAACTTCGCAGAAAGTAGGAGTGGAGAACCTTTATTTAAATGTGAAATTGGTTGAAGTTTTGAAAAAATAATCCCGTTCCACCCCATTCCTCTGCATTTCGCGAAAAGCTACATTCCGAGAAAAGCGGCTCACTACAATATCTTGAACCCAGTCGCAGAAAAAGCGACAGCGTTCGCCTGACAAAAGATTACCACAACCTTTTATTCCACAAAGTTTAAAATTCTGACCGAGACGAACTGCATAACCGTTCGCTCACTCACTTTTATAAGTTCTTACTCGTTCATAATTTTAGTGCTGTCTCTTATACACATCTGACGCTGCCGACGACTCCTTACGTGTAGA
>CAJXPE010000262.1 GCA_913057965.1 uncultured Marixanthomonas sp.
CAGCGTCAGATGTGTATAAGAGACAGGATAAAGCCTTGTTGCAATTACTTCAGGAGGATGCAAAGCAAACCAATAAAAAACTTTCTTTACAATTAAATTTATCTGTTACTGCGGTTTATGAACGAATTAAAAAATTGGAACGCGAAGGTGTTATTACCAAGTACGTTTCATTGTTGGATAAAGAAAAAGTCAATAAAGGATTTACCGTTTTTTGCCATATTAAATTGGTGCAACACTCTCAGGATTATTTAACTAAGTTTGAAGAAGAAGTTACCAGCCTTGATGAGGTATTGGAATGTTTTCATGTGAGTGGTGATTATGACTATTTGTTGAAAGTGGTGGTGAAAGATATTAAGCAATTCCGGTCTTTTATGGTGAATAAACTCACTACTATTAAACACATTGGAAGTACACAGAGTTCCTTTAGCATTAGTGAAGTAAAAAACACAACACAGCTTACCTTGTAACATTCAATTAACAATCCTTTATCTATCAAAATTGTCCATTGTTAAATTACGTTGTAACTTTGTCACTTCAAAATTAAATATAAAAAACCATACCCATGTCAAAATATGATGTTGCCATTATCGGTTCTGGTCCTGGAGGATATGTTGCCGCAATTCGTTGCGCACAATTAGGGATGAAAACCGCAATCATTGAAAAATATAATACTCTTGGGGGTACATGCCTTAATGTAGGTTGTATTCCCAGTAAAGCGTTGTTAGATTCTTCACACCATTATGAAGATGCTATTAAGCATTTTGAGGACCACGGGATCGAAATTCCGGGCGATGTAAAAATCAATTTCAAAAAAATGATTGAGCGTAAAGCTTCGGTAGTGGAACAGACTACGAAAGGGATCGATTTTTTGATGAACAAAAACAAGATTGATGTGCTTACGGGTGTAGGTTCTTTTAAAGATGAAACGCATATTGTAGTTTCTTCTGAAGATGGCGACAAAACCATCGAAGCAAAAAACACCATTATTGCTACCGGAAGTAAGCCAGCAACCCTTCCTTTTATCGAAATTGATAAGGAGCGCATTATAACTTCTACTGAAGCATTGACGTTAAAAGAAATTCCGAAACACATGGTCGTTATTGGCGGTGGCGTTATTGGATTGGAATTAGGTCAAGTATATCGTCGTTTGGGCGCTGAGGTTTCCGTTGTTGAATATATGGATCGTATTATCCCAACCATGGATAAAGCGCAAAGTAAAGAGTTGACCAAAGTGATGAAAAAACAAGGTGTGAAGTTTTATGTGTCACATAAAGTTTCCGCAGTGGAACGTAAAAAAGATGAAGTAACCATCACAGCAACCGATAAAAAAGATAAAGAAGTAACCTTTACAGGTGATTACTGTTTGGTTTCAGTAGGAAGAAGACCGTTTACCGATGGTTTAAAAGCTGATAAAGCAGGTGTGAAAGTTAATGAACGTGGACAAATTGAAGTAAACGATCATTTACAAACCAATGTAAAAAACATTTACGCTATTGGTGATGTAATTCGTGGTGCTATGTTAGCGCATAAAGCGGAAGAAGAAGGCGTATTGGTAGCTGAAACCTTAGCTGGACAAAAACCACATATTGATTATAATCTAATTCCGGGTGTTGTCTATACGTGGCCGGAAGTTGCTTCGGTAGGAAAAACGGAGGAGCAGTTAAAAGAAGACAAAGTTGAATATAAAAGCGGTCAATTTCCGATGCGTGCTTTGGGAAGAAGTCGTGCCAGTGGCGATACCGATGGATTTGTAAAAATCCTAGCCGATAAAGAGACCGATGAGGTGCTAGGTGTACACATGGTTGGAGCTCGCGCTGCCGATTTGATTGCGGAAGCAGTGACAGCGATGGAATTTAGAGCCAGCGCAGAGGATATTGCTCGTATGAGCCACGCACATCCAACGTATGCAGAAGCTGTTAAAGAAGCTGCATTAGCTGCAACGGAAAACAGACCGATACACTCATAGTTAAAACAAACTATAATAAATAAAAATCCCTTTGAGACTTTCAAAGGGATTTTTTTATGCGGGGGCATTCAAGTTATTAAAAATCGAGAACTGTAAACATAAACTCTCTGTCTGCAGGAACTTTACGATTGGATGCGTTAGTTCCTTGACCAGTATCATTAGAGCCAATAATAACATCAAAACCATTTTCAGTTTGATTCTCATAGTATATATTAATACTGTCATCTTTAGGTCCTGAGGTCCCTGTACAAGCATTACAGTTTAAGGTGCTTAGCTGAATAATGTAATCCGCTGGTGGGCGTTTATCGTTTAAAGTTATGGTGTAATTTCCAGTGCTATTTTTAACTACAATTGCTCCTTTTAGTTTTGTTGAAGTGCCATCAGCATTTACTTTTCCAGCAGCCACGGTATGTATACCCATGGGGGTATTACTTAAATTTCCATCGGTGTCACTATATACAGCACCAGAAGTTAGTCCTCGTATACGTGTGTTACCATTTACATCTAATAATTGCGTTGGATTTGGTGTGCCGATCCCAACATTTCCTGTGCTTCTTACAATAATACGCTCTTGTTGATTTGTACTCCCATCAGGTGTTGTATTTATCACAAACCGTGAAGGAGAGCTTCCAGGAGTGGCAACTCCGTCCATATAAAATCGAAAACCTCCTGTTTCTACAATTCCACTGCCGTCATGTGTTTTTACAATAAAAGAACCTATTTCTCCATTAGCGGCCAATGGACTTGGGTTTTCTAGTGTCCCACCAGTATTATAAAGTATAAAATTAGGTGGGTTGGTATTGGCGCTGGTAATTTGAAAATCATTATCACCAGGACCTCTAAATTCAAAACGTTCGATAGGATCTTCGGTTCCAAAACCAATGCGGCCATCGTCGGTAATTACCATGTCCGTCCCAGATAGTTTTGCTTGAGTAGCGTAGATTAAATTATCACCGCTAGCGTTGGTTCCATCTTTCCATTCTTCGGCACCGATGTTGATCCATTTTGTTTGATCATTGTCCCAATAATAAAAACCTTTGTCGTCTGTGCCAATAGCATTGTTTAAAAAGGCTAACATACCATCTTGATCAGCTCCAGGGTTTGTGGCTGGAAAAGCATCAAATCGCGGTATTAAAATACCATCGGTGTTGTTGGGTGTAGTTTGGCTGGAAGCTTTAATATCCAGCGAGCTTTTTGGTGTAGTAGTTCCTATACCAACCTGTGCATGCAGGCAGGGGGATATGCATAGAATCAAAACCACCATAATAATAGGTGTAATTTTGTTCATAAGTAATAGATTTGGGTTATCTGTTAATAATACTAGCAAAAAAATAAATATAACTTATTGATTTGTAGGTAAATTCGTGTAAAATTCGATGAATTATAACATATTTACGATGAAATACATTGTTTGGTTTTTTTAGGGGTGTATTTTTAATGTGGATTCAAGTTTCAATTTAAATACCTTTGGAAAAACAAACACCTTCTCACTAAGAGAGCTGTATCACGACTCTTGTTAACTTCTAATTATGCGTATAATTAAAAAAATATCCATAAATTCTTTAAATGAATTAAAACCTCGTATCCTCTCGTGGGCCCAACAGTTTGAAGAAGTTGCTTGGATGGACAGCAATAGTTTTGAAGACAACCATAGCAGATATCGCGCAATATTGGCAGTAGATGCTTTTACGGCTATTAAAACCGACTCTTTTAATGCTGTCTCTTATACACATCTCCGAGCCCACGAGACCTCTCTACATCTC
>CAJXPE010000263.1 GCA_913057965.1 uncultured Marixanthomonas sp.
CGATTTAAAAAACCATCTATAAAATCTAAATATGGAATTAAGTTTAATATGAATAACAAAAAAGGGAAAATGGCGATAAAAAAACTATAGGCAATAGAACTCGCCCTAGAGGAAAAAGTTCCTTTAATGATACCAGTTCCATAAATTTCGAGCAAATTATACAAAGAAAGCCCATTGGTTCCTAGTATTTTAATCCTTTTACTCAGCTTAACCAAGTCCCTAATAACAGGTAATTTCTCTATGTTTAACGGTTTATTGTCAGTCATTAAACTGCTTTTAAGCTTAAATCCATGTTATAAACCGAATGTGTTAAGGCTCCACTGCTAATAAAATCTACACCACACTCAGCGTATTTACGAGCAGTTTCCAATGTAATTCCACCACTTGATTCGGTTAAACACGTATCGCCAATCATAGCAACTGCTTTTTTGGTGTCTTCATAATTAAAGTTATCAATTAAAATACGGTAGACACTTTCATTTTTTAAAATTTCTTTTATTTCTTCGAGGTTTCGCGCTTCTACAATTATTTTAAGGTCTAAACTATTATGCTGTAAATAGTCTTTTGTTTTTTGAATGGCTTTTGTAATCCCACCACAAAAGTCGATATGATTGTCTTTTAGCATAATCATATCATACAACGCAAATCGATGGTTTTCACCACCTCCTATTTTTACTGCCCATTTTTCCAAGGCACGAATACCAGGTGTTGTTTTTCGAGTATCTAAAATTTGAGTTTTGGTACCGTCCAGCAACTTTACATATTCATTTGTTTTAGAGGCAATAGCACTCATACGTTGCATCGCGTTTAAAACCAACCGTTCTGACTTTAAAATAGATTGCGATAAGCCTGAAACATAAAAACACACATCTCCTTTTTTTACAGCACTACCGTCTTTTATTTTTACGTCTATTTTAAGACCTGTATCAACAAATTCAAAAACTTGACGGGCAAAATCAACACCAGCAATAATACCATCATCTTTTACAAGTAGTTTGGCTTTACCGGTGGCATCTTCAGGAATACACGCTAACGAACTGTGATCGCCATCGCCTACATCTTCTCGAATAGCATTGGTAATTATTAAATTTATTTCTTTTTTGAATTGTTTTTCTGAAATCATGGCCGTCAATTTTTAGCTAAAATACAAAATAGCCCTTTTATTTCAGCTATTAGTTGCACTTTGGAATACATTTTGATTTTTCAGAAACAATAATTATTAACACATTTCAACATGAAAACCGATTTATATACCAAAATTATCCTAACTATTATTGCTGTTTGTCTTACTATTAATGTGGTTAAAGAGTTTGAAGTTATTCCGAAAGCACATGCTTCTAAAAAAGCAATTGAAACTACTAAGAATTATAAATTAGTTCCAATATCTGAAAACAATACGCTAGATGTAAGAATTGTCGATATTAACACGTATGATAAACTTGATGTAAACCTAAAAAGCATTGAAACTTACGACGAATTGAAAGTAAACATCAATACTATAGATACTAATGACGAACTAGATGTGAACATTGATGAAGTTGGCGGGAGATACATAAACAGCGGAGGGCCAATACCCGTTAAAACAAACTAAATATCCTTTCTAAAAGGTCTAATTATCAAACGTGCTGCGCGATCATAGCTAATATAGTTATAGGTCCAATTAAAAAATGTGACAACCCGATTACGGAATCCTACTAAAAACCAAAGGTGGATAAACATCCAGATAAACCATGCTACAAAACCACCTAAATGCATTTTTTTAATATCGACTACTGCTTTATTTCTTCCCACGGTAGCCATTGTTCCTTTATCATAATATTCAAAAGGTTTCAACGGTTTATTTTTAAGTAATCGTTTAAAATTATCACCCAAATGTTTTCCTTGTTGAATAGCGGGTTGTGCCACTTGCGGATGGCCTTTGGGGTATGCTTCCGTTTCCATTAAAGCAATATCTCCCAACGCAAAAATAGCATCGGTGTCCACTACTTTACTATATTCGTTTACATAATACCTGTTAATTTTTTTCATTAACGAATTACCGTCTATTCCTTTAATAGGATTTCCGGTTACACCCGCAGCCCAGATAAACGCTTCGGTTTCAAAGCTTTTTTTTTCTTTTGTTGTTACTATTTTTCCATCATAATCCTCAATCATTGTATTGAGATGTACATGCACACCTAAGCGCTCTAAAGCTTTTTGTGCTAATTTAGAGGCTTCTTCACTCATTGGAGGCAACACACGGTCCATACCTTCTAGTAAATGAACTTGCATTTCGGCTTCGTTCATTTCGGTATAATCATCTTCTAAAATTCCATTTTTAAATTCGGCCAATGCTCCTGCTAGTTCTACTCCTGTTGGTCCAGCTCCAGCTATCACGAAATTTAAAAGACGTTTTCGTTCTTCAGGATCTTCCGTCATATCAGCTTTTTCAATATTCTGAAGCATTAAGCTTCGAATATTCAATGCCTGCGGAACCGTTTTCATGGGCATGCTATTCTTTTCTATGTTTTGATTTCCGAAGTAATTGGTCTTCGTTCCCGTTGCGATTACTAAATAATCATACGTTAGGTTTCCTATTGAAGTTTCAATTTCCTTTATTTCTTTGTTTATATATTCCACTTCAGCTAACCGGAAATGAAAGTTTTTATTTTTTCTGAAAATTTTTCGAAGTGGATAGGCTATTGAATCAGGCTCTAAACCAGATGTGGAAACTTGATACAATAAAGGCTGAAAAGTATGATAGTTATTTTTATCAAAAAGTACTATTTGTACATTTTCATTTTTAATTTTTTTTATAAAAGAAATTCCCGCAAATCCTCCGCCTATAACAACGACACGAGGGTTTTGGGTTTGTGGTATATTCATAGTTTTTTGTTGTACTATAAAGTTACTATTTGTTTCGTTCTCTACTGGTAAAAACGGTAATTTTTAAGACTTTTGTAACAAAGATGTTTTTTATACTACTAATAGGCAACTAACATTACCTCATTGACGAAAGAACTTGAACATAGTTTTGTAACCCAGCTGGAGGAAAATCAAAACATCGTGCATAAAATATGTAGGTTATATACCAATGACCAAGCTGCGCATAATGATTTATTCCAAGAGATTACCATACAGTTATGGAAAGCATATCCTAAGTTTCGAGGCGATTCAAAATTTAGTACATGGATGTATCGTGTAGCACTAAATACAGCCATTACTTTATACCGAAAAAAGAAGAGAAGGATCGATACTGCCAGTTTTGAAAGCGTCAGTTTTAAAATTAAAGCAGAACCTTACGACGATACTATAGAAGAACAATTAAAGTTAATGTACAGTGCTGTTAAAACCTTAAATGATATTGACAAAGCATTGGTTTTTTTGTATCTGGAAGATAAAAATTACAAAGAAATTTCTGAAACTTTAGGTATTACCGAAGTGAATGCGCGTGTAAAAATGAACCGCATTAAAGGGAAGTTACGTAACATATTAAATCCATAGGAGATTATACAAATGGACGAATTAGAATTATTAAAAAAAGATTGGCAAAAAAGGGAGCAAGAGCTTCCTAGGTTGTCATATAATGACATTTACAAAATGTTGCTGAAAAAATCTTCTTCCATAGTGAAGTGGATATTTTATATAAGCATTGCTGAAATTATTCTTTGGACAGTTTTGGCATTGGTCGTTCCCAATGCTGTCTCTTATACACATCTGACGCTGCCGACGACTCCTTACGTGTAGAT
>CAJXPE010000264.1 GCA_913057965.1 uncultured Marixanthomonas sp.
GAGATGTAGAGAGGTCTCGTGGGCTCGGAGATGTGTATAAGAGACAGGCTATAAAGATAGCATTAAAATTAAGCAATTAACGAATCTTTGTATTTCTGTCTAACAATAAATAAGTATCTTTAAACAAAAAGATTGAAAATACTACTCACCGGCGCTAACGGTTATATTGGTTTACGATTGCTTCCCTCTTTATTAGAAAAAGGACACGAAGTCATTTGTTGTGTACGTGATAAAAATAGAATTCCTTTAGACCCCGAAACCCGAAAGCGGGTTAGTTTTTATGAAGTTGATTTTTTAAAAGAAGTTAATACTACTGACTTTCCAAAAGGTATTGACGCGGCATATTATCTCATACATTCCATGAGCGCCTCCACAAACGATTTCGATGAGTTGGAAGCCAAAGCTGCTAAAAACTTCAACAAGTATCTTGCAGAAGCTTCGGTTAAACACGTAGTTTATTTAAGTGGAATTGTCAATGAAGACAGCTTATCTAAACACCTATCTTCCCGAAAAAAAGTAGAAGAAATACTTTATGAAGGCAATTACAATTTAACGGTTTTACGAGCTGGAATCGTAGTAGGTAGTGGAAGTTCTTCCTTTGAAATAATCCGTGACCTTTGTGAAAAGCTACCCATTATGGTTGCGCCAAAATGGTTAAAAACGCGAATACAACCAATTGCCATTCGCGATGTGATTTCCTTTTTATCTGAAGTACTTTTAAAAAAAATCTGCTACAACCAATCCTTCGATATTGGCGGTCCCGATGTTTTGACCTACAAGCAAATGCTTTTAAAATATGCAAAAGCTAGAGAATTGAAATTGTGGATTATTTCGGTGCCCGTTATGTCGCCTCGCTTATCTTCTTATTGGTTGTATTTTGTTACTTCTACTACATACAAATTGGCGGTTAATTTAGTCGATAGTATGCGGCATGAAGTTGTGGCTCGTGATAATAAATTGCAAGAAATATTGAATATCCAACCTATTACGTATGAAGAAGCCATAAAAAATGCATTTATAAAAATTGAGCAAAACCTCGTAATATCCAGTTGGAAAGACTCTTTAGTTGCGGGAAGACTTTCCAATTTAAAAGGATATATTCAAGTTCCTACATTTGGATGTTTAAAAGATGAGCAATCGATTGAAGTCAAAAAACCTGAAGCTGTTTTAGAAAATATCTGGTCTATTGGTGGTACTCGAGGTTGGTACTATGGAAACTGGCTATGGAAAGTACGTGGTTTTATGGATCAACTTGTTGGTGGTGTTGGTTTACGAAGAGGTCGCACACACCCTAATAAAATTTACGCGGGTGACTCATTAGATTTTTGGCGCGTTTTATATGCAGACAAAGAAGAAAAGAGACTATTACTCTTTGCTGAAATGAGAGTGCCCGGTGAAGCATGGTTAGATTTCTGTATAGATGAGAATAATGTACTGCACCAAACCGCTACCTTCCGACCCAAAGGTCTGTTAGGGCGTTTATATTGGTATACCATGCTACCATTTCATTATTTTATTTTTAGCGGAATGATAAACAATATTGCCAAAACAGAATAAATAGCATTTCAAAAATGATTTGTACTATTGTATAAGCACAATCTGTTTTGAAAATCTTCAACATATTTAAAAAGAATAAACTCCTCAGTATCTCATTGGGGTTATTGCTGCTATTTTCCTTATTTCTTTACATAAGAACGATTGAAACTTATGCCCTAATTGAAAGCTTATCTATTTGGGTGCGCAATTATTTTGGCTCTTTTTATTTATATCTCGGTCTAGGCTGTGTCCTTTTATTATTAGCAATTGCCATTTCCCCTTGGGGAACCTATAAGTTAGGTCATGCAAATGAAAAACCTGCTTTTAAACGCCTGCCTTGGATTGCTATGTTGTATAGTGCCGGAATGGGATCAGGAATTTTACTGCGAGCAGTGCAAGAACCGGTATTTATGCGGCAAAATCCACCGCTTTCTACAGGTATTTCTTCAGAAGTGATTGCGCTGGAATTTACCTTCTATCAATGGGGATTTACAGCTTGGGCTTTTTACGCCGTATTTGCTTTGGCAATTGGGTACGCCGTGTTTCATAAAAATAAAACCGTAGCGACTAGCAGTACGTTTTCTTCGTTATTTCAGAAAAAAGGAAATGGATTTCTCACTGGTATTGACATTCTCACGATATTAACCACAATTTTCGGCTTAGTGGCTGCTTTAGGCCTAGGTGCTTCTCAAATTAAAGGAGGTTTAGATCATTTATTTAAAGCAGATTTTAGTTACCAATTAATTATAATATTGGTCATTGCAATTGGAGTATTAGCATTACTTTCCGCCTTAAGTGGTGTGGAAAAAGGGATTAAGCGTATTTCTACAATCAATATTTATATAACTGTTGCTTTGCTGCTATTCGTGTTTTTACAAAGTGATATGGTTTTAATTGTAGAACAACTCGCAACCGGAATATATCGATATGTCATCGATTTTATTCCAATGAGTTTAGCGATAGGAAAATTTGACCCTGGCATTGAATTTTTAACCGATTGGACGTATTATTATTGGGCTTTTTGGTTGGCTTGGGCGCCATTTACAGGAATATTCATTGCACGGATTTCAAAAGGAAGAACATTACGCGAGACAATAATCGGTGTGTTGCTTATTCCTTCATTGGGAACCTTTTTCTGGTTTACAACCTTTGGGCAATCTGCTTTCGATATGATTACGGAATGGGGAAGCTATTCCGGAGAATTTGACAATGTATTTACCTCTATTTTTGTTTTTTTTGAAGCGTATCCGCTCACGTCCATTATCAATTCGGCAGTTATTTTATTATTAGTTAGTTTCTTAGTGACGTCCGTTGATTCAGCAATATATGTTTTAAGCATGTTTACCGATAAAGGCAGCCAAAACCCCAATAAAAAACAACGGTTGCTTTGGGGAATAATCTTGATCATTTTTTCAGTAGGAATAGTGCTTTTAGGCCACGCCAAAGAAGATAGCGATGTGTTAATCGCTATGCAAAAATTGTTAATTATCACTTCTCTACCGTTAAGCTTACTTATGGTTCTAATGATTGGTTTGTGGCTTCGGGATTTAGCAAATCACAAAAAAAAGTAGTTTTTTTATTCCTTAGGAAGGAAAATTTCGGCCATCATACAGCGAGCACTTCCGCCACCGCAAGTTTCAATGGTAGTTAAGTCTGTACTTAAAATTTCACAATGTTTTTCAATTGCTGAAACTTGTTCTTCGGTAAGACTTTTGTGTGCCGCAGCACTCATTACTAAATACTTTTTATCGTTCGCCCCGCGCACCTGAAGCATATTGCCAGCAAAGTTGTGCATCTGTGCTTCGGTAATGGTGATGACTTCTTTTCCATCATCTATTAAATGCTGAACTACATTCTTCTTTTCTTTGGCATCGTCAATCGTATCTAGACAAATAACACTGAAATTTTCAGCTAAACACATCATCACGTTGGTATGGTAAATAGCAGCACGCTTGCCATCAACTGTTTGATTGGCTGTGAAAATTACTGGTGTGAACTCAAAATCTTCACAAAATTCAATTAATAATTGCTCATCGGCTCTTGGAGACAGAGCACAATATGCTTTTTGATTTACACGATCTAAAATTAAACTTCCGGTAGATTCTAAAAATATACCTTCGTTTTCAGCATCGGTATAATCA
>CAJXPE010000265.1 GCA_913057965.1 uncultured Marixanthomonas sp.
TCTCGTGGGCTCGGAGATGTGTATAAGAGACAGGGCGATATCCGTAGCAATATCCACGCCGGGGGAAAGCCCGAAAAAGCAAAAATGACAGATCAAATTCTGGAACTAGCAGAAATCGTACGACCTAAACTCGTACAAGACGGTATGTTTTTAGTAGGTATCGATATCGTTGGCGATAAACTTATGGAAATTAACGTATTCAGCCCCGGCGGTCTTAATGTAATGGGGCAAATGTATAAAACCGATTTCGCTGTGACAGTGATAAAATCAATCGAGAAAAAAGTACATTATAACGATACTTATGAAGATTATCTGTTTAATAGTAGGTTGGCAACAATGTAGGCTTTGACACTTCGACTTGGCTCAGCAACCACTCCGCTTAGCTACCTAAAGATTGGTAATTCCGATGGTTTCGATATGATTTTAAGGTGGCTGAGTGGTTTAGTTAAAACAGCAGTTTCAATTAAATTATCTTAAAGCCCTACAGCTCTAATACCGTAAACTCATTCACCAATGGATCTAAATTATTTTTAATTTCAGAAAGTAAGACATTGCCATATTCTAGATAAAATTCTGAAAAATTCATGGTGCGTTCCTGTAAGCTTTGATTAGGGAACAAAGTATCTTGAATGGTCGTTAATCGTTCTAATTCATCAGCCAGTTTGCGTTTCTGTGCTTTTAGCAACCGTTTTTCTAGGTTATCCAACCCGTTTAATTGCTTTTTTTCTTGAGCGCCCACAGCGCCTAAAAAAGAAGCATCGGTTTTTTCAGCTATTGTATATAAGTCTTTAAACTGCTGTTGAAGATGTTCCCGTTGTTCAGAAAAATCAATATTAATTTCTGAAATACGTTTCGTATGCTTTGTTTTCAGTTCGTGCTGTTTTAAAAATAAATCTTCTACTAAAACATGCAGTTTATCAAGTTTTTCTGACAATTTAGAAGGTACTAACAACACTGAATTCCGAAGTAATAGGATTGGAAAAGGCACTTCAACCGATTTAAAATAATCTTTCAACTGAAACCAATACGCCAATTCGCCACCGCCACCAACATAACATAGATTGGGTAATACCACCTCTTGAAATAGTGGGCGTAACAAGGCATTAGGCGAAAACCGTTCCGGGTAATTTTCTAATTCCTGTACTATTTCTTCTTTTGAAAAAGATAGTTCGGTTTCGTTTATATAAAAGGTTCCTTCCCGTTCAATAATGCGTTCGCGCAATCCTTCTTTTAGATAAAACAAATTGATTTCTCGCGGATGTACTTGTTCAGTGTAGCCTAAATTGGTTAGCTTTTTTGTAGTTCCCGTTACTTTTTTAAAGGATAAATTTTCAGTTAGCTCTTTTTCAGCATAGGGAATAAACACCTTTTTTAGTGAAGCATCATTTCCGTCTACAATTATCAATCCATAGTCCTTAAACAATTCATTCGCTAAATATCTTGTTGCTTTGGTAAGGGTTTTGTGTTTGGTATAGGCTTCTTTAAAAAGCTCAATTAAATATTGTGCATGTTCGCTATTTCCTAATTTGGCTTTTACCACTTTTAACACCTCATCCAATCCGTTCGTGGACAACTCTCCTACCGCTCCAGACGCTTCTCGGTTCCATTGTATTTTTTTTCCTTCGAAATTGAAATAATTTATTTCATCAAAATCATGATCTTCGGTCGCCATCCAATAGACCGGTACAAAATGGTTTTCAGAATGTTCTTTGTTTAATTTTTCTGAAAGGTTAATCACAGAAAAGATTTTATAAAGAAAGTAAAGCGGTCCGCTAAATAAGTTCAGCTGATGCCCGGTGGTTATCGTAAAAGTATTCTCATTGGTAAGCGATTGAATATTGTCGCGTGTTTCGTTCGAGATGGAGCTGTTACTGTATTGTTTTTTCAATGCTTCAACCAATGCCGCTCTTGATTTTTGCGTAAACCCCTGTTTTTTTTCAATCTGCTTTTTGAAGTTTTCTAACTTCGGAAAATTTCCATAGAAATTACTTAAACTACCTTTTTCAGCAAGATAATCGCATATTAAGTTTGAAAAATAACCTGTTTCGGCGTACGGAATAGTTTTAGTTGGCATACAGTATTAGAAAATTGACACAAAGGTAACCACTTTACGTGATTTGTGATTTTAAAGATACGTTAATGTTGGCGGCTTTCAAACTCTCAGTTTTTTTAAATCTTCATTTCTATAAATTCAGTTATCTTTAAAGCTTAAACAAAAAACATTCTCAAATGGCAAAGCTTTTTACTCTCCTTTTTTTATTTGTTTCTACATTTCTTTTTGCACAAGTACAATCTCCTGAAGCTTTTTTAGGCTATAAATTGGGCACTCAATTTTCACGGCACGCCGACGTAGTAAATTACTTTGAGCATGTTGCCGAAAACAGCAAGATGGTCACTTACCAAACCTATGGTAAGACTAATGAGCGCCGACCACTTACTTACGCTATTGTTTCTTCAGAAGAAAATAGCGCCAATATTGAAACCATAAGAACCAATAACTTAAAAAGTATCGGGATAGAAGCAGGATCTGCCAATCCTGAAAAGGCAATTGTTTGGCTTAGTTACAACGTACACGGCAACGAGGCTTCCAGTACCGAAGCAGCGATGGCAACACTTTATAAATTGATTACAGAAAAGAAGGATTGGCTAGAAAACACAGTTGTTATTATAGACCCTTGTGTAAATCCTGACGGGCGTGATCGATATGCCAATTGGTACAACCAAGTAAAAGCATCACCTTACAACCCTTCGCAAGATGCGACCGAACACAGCGAACCATGGCCAGGAGGTCGTCCTAATCACTATCTTTTCGATTTAAATCGCGATTGGGCATGGGCGTCTCAAGTTGAAAGTCGCCAGCGGTTAAAGTTATATAACCAATGGATGCCACAAGTACACGTAGATTTTCACGAACAAGGCATAAACGAACCGTATTACTTTGCCCCTGCAGCTGAGCCGTTTCACGAAATCATCACCCCTTTTCAACGAGATTTTCAAACACAAATTGGAAAAAACCACGCCAAGTATTTTGACAAAGAAGGTTGGTTATTCTTTACCCGCGAACGTTTTGATTTATTATACCCTAGCTATGGAGATACCTACCCTATTTATATGGGTGCCATTGGAATGACCTATGAGCAGGCCGGTCACGGATTTGCAGGCTTAGGCATTAATACTGATGAAGGTTTCGAATTAACCTTAGAAGACCGTGTAGCACATCATACCACTACGGGCCTTTCTACTGTAGAGGTAGCTTCTAAAAATGCAACTACTTTAACCTCAGAGTTTAAAAAATACTTTGCCGATACAAATACCAAATACAAGAGCTATGTGCTTACGGGGAATGCAGATAACCTAAATGCATTGACTGATTTGTTAGACATCCACCAAATACAATATGGGTTTACTAATAGCGGTACCATGAAAGGTTATATCTACACCAATGCTCAATCAGGTTCTATGAAAGCCGAAAACGCGTTGGTAGTGAGCACCAATCAACCAAAAGGTAAGATGGTACAGGTATTATTTGAACCCAAAGCAAAATTATCGACTCCATTAACCTATGATATTACTGCGTGGAGCCTTCCGTATGCGTATGGATTGAATGCCGTGGCCAGTACCTCATCTGTCTCTTATACACATCTGACGCTGCCGACGACTCCTTACGTGTAGAT
>CAJXPE010000266.1 GCA_913057965.1 uncultured Marixanthomonas sp.
ATGTAGAGAGGTCTCGTGGGCTCGGAGATGTGTATAAGAGACAGACATAATAATTAAACAAAATGTTGGTTTAATTCGTTATGATTTTTTTAAATTTTTAAGTTCTAAAATTAAAGCTTGATGGTTTTTAATAATACTAATAGTAGCCGGTATCGCCTGCTCGTCTATGTTTTCAGTTTCTCTTCCCATAAGCCATAACGATTGGTCTTTGCCTGTATTTATTTTATTAGAGTATTCAACTATATATTCTTCAAGCGTGCTTGTTTTAGGTGTTATGGTGAAATAAGATAAAAATATAATGTTTTTATGATGCTTTAGGATGTGTTTTAAATTGGGTATCGGAATATTTGTACCAAGATAAATGGTGTTAAAACCAGCTTTTAATATTTCGTAGTGTGTGTACAGCAATCCTATTTCATGAACTTCATGATAGGGAAGGTATAGACAAAAAGTAGGGGTTTCTTTGGAGTTTTTATTCTTCTGAAGCGCCTCAATATTAACTATTATTTTCTGCTTTATTAATTCTGAAATAAAATGTTCGTGTGCAGGATCAATAGTTCCTGTGTGCCAGAGTGTACCTAATTCATTTAACAGCGGTATAAAAACATCAAAAAATAAGGCTCTAAAATCTTTTGTTTCCTCTAGTTTAGTAAGCGTATTTGAAAATAAAGGGTAATTGAACTCAAACATAGCTGTTTTGAGAGCAGTAATAGCGTGTTCTTCTTTGTTTTCAGAAATATTATTTTCTATTTCTTCTATAATTTCATCTTCAGATAACGCGGCTATTTTAGAAATTTTAAAACCATTATTGTATAAAAAAGCGACATTGAGCAGCTTTTTTAAGTTGCAAACGGAATATTCGCGAATGTTTGTGTTAGTACGTTCTGGTGAAAGAAGGTTGTATCTTTTTTCCCAGATACGAATGGTATGTGCCTTAATACCACTTAAATTTTCAAGGTCTTTAATACTAAACTTTGTTTCTACGGACATTGTGGGGAATAGCGTTTTACAGTGCCCAAAATACTAAAATCTTGAATGAAACCTACTTTCCAAGGGTTTTATTTTTTGAATTTAAAAATTGTAATGATTGGTGTAAATTTAATGTTACCGATCAAATAAAACTATTTCAATTGGGAGTGACTCTTCTGGAATTTGGTTTCCGTTTGTATCATAGAAAGCGTGTTTTAAAGCGGTTTGATCTCGTAAATGGACTCGATAGATTTCTCTTTTCGGTATATAAACGGTAATAAAATCGGCATAATCTACTTCAAAGTCCTTGTAATCAAACTGTAGTTTTAACTGCACCGTTTCAGGGATATTTTCTGCTTGCATATATTCCGAATGAAATAGCAAGGTACCATCAGGTAGGTAAGAAGCAGAAGAACCAGGATTTCCCTCTTGTTCAAATTTAGAGATATAGCGTACGGCTGTATCATCTGTAGCATCAAATCCTTTTTGAAGTTGCCATTCTGAAATGAAACCACCGGGAAAAAGTGTATCTTGATTTGTTAATACTGCTTGCGGAACGTCAGATTCTGCAATGGTTGGCTGTATTGAATTGACATCCTGTGCTTTAATAAAAAAGGAGGTGCAAAGTAATAATATAATTAAAAAAGTACTGTTTTTCATGAGCGTCATCGTTATAAATTCAGTTATAATATACAAAGATAACAACTAGAAAAACAGTACTTTATGACTATCTTAACTTTGGAAAGTCGTCTGGATTTGTTTCGTGGATAATCGCATATACTTTTTCAAAAACATCTTCTACAGAGGGTTTTGAGAAATAATCACCATCGGTTCCATAAGAAGGACGGTGTGCTTTCGCCGTCAATGTTTGTGGTTTACTATCCAAGTGGCGATATCCATTTTGCTTTTCAACAATGGTGTTTAGAATATAGGCGGCAGCGCCTCCAGGTACATCCTCGTCAACAACTAATAATCTATTGGTTTTAGCGACACTTTTTACCATATCCTCATTAAGATCGAGTGGAAGTAGGGATTGTGTATCGATAATTTCAACATTGATACCTACTTGTTGTAATTCTTTGGCTGCTTCTTCAACTACGCGTAGCGTGCTTCCGTAAGAAACTATGGTAATATCTTCTCCTTCTTTTATCGTTTCAACCACACCAATTGGCGTGCGGAATTCACCCAAATTGCTTGGCATCTTTTCTTTTAAGCGATATCCGTTTAAACATTCTACAATTAAAGCCGGCTCGTCAGTTTCTAACAACGTATTGTAAAAACCGGCAGCTTTGGTCATATTTCTTGGCACTAAAATATACATACCGCGCAGTAAGTGGATTAAACCACCCATTTGCGAACCACTATGCCAAATACCTTCCAGACGGTGTCCACGCGTACGAACGATAAGCGGTGCTTTTTGCGTACCGTTGGTTCGGTAACGAAGTGTTACCAAATCATCACTCATAATTTGCAGACAGTATAGAATATAATCTAAGTATTGAATTTCAGCGATAGGGCGGAGGCCTCTCATCGCCATACCGATTCCTTGTCCTAAAATGGTAGCTTCGCGTATACCTACATCGGCAACACGTAAGGCGCCATACTTTTCTTGCATGCCTTCCAGTCCCTGGTTTACATCACCAATTTCACCACTATCTTCTCCAAAAATTAAGGTTTCAGGGTGTTTACTGAAAATAGCATCAAAATTATCACGAAGTACCACACGAGCATCTACTTCTTTGGCACCATCATCATATACTGGCTTTACTTCAGTAACTGTTTTGGCATTTTCTTCTGCTTCGGAATATAAATGCGCGCTGTATTTTGGTTGAATTAACTCGTAATAGTTTTCAATCCAATCTATTAATTGTCTTTTTTCTGAAGAATCTTCAGAAGTCACGTAGCGTAATGCTTTTCTAGCGGCTCCTAATATTGTTTTACGAAGTGGCTCTGTATCGGAAGCCAAATCGTTTTTAATCTTTTCAATGAAATTTTTATTCTGGCTGCTTTCGGCTAAGTTACCTAAAAGCGTTACAGCTTCTTGTTGTTCTTTCTTTTGCGGTGCTAAAAAGGCCTTAAGTGCTGCTTTTTTTCCATCGCGCACTTCTTTTTTGATAGCTTTTTCAATTTCTGAAAGCTCTTTATCGGTCGCCATATCATTTTCAATCATCCACTTACGCATCTGTACGTTGCAATCGTGCTCAGCTTCCCATTCTAAACGCTCTTTACTTTTATATCGTTCGTGACTTCCACTGGTACTATGACCTTGTGGTTGCGTCAATTCTTGCACGTGAATCAATACCGGAACGTGTTCTTCGCGAGCTATTTTACTTGCTTTTTGATACGCTTCTATCAATTCAGGGTAGCTCCAACCTTTCACACGGATTATTTCATAACCACCTTCCTCTTCCGTGCGTTGGAATCCTTTTAATATTTCAGAAATATTTTCTTTTGTCGTTTGGTGCTTGGCGTGAACCGAAATACCGTATTCATCATCCCAAACATTGATAACCATCGGTACTTGTAATACACCAGCTGCATTTACAGTTTCCCAAAACAGTCCTTCACTGGTACTTGCATTACCAATAGTACCCCAAGCCACTTCATTTCCGTTGATGGAGAAGTTTGTTTTATCCTTAATACCTGTCTCTTATACACATCTCCGAGCCCACGAGACCTCTCTACATCTC
>CAJXPE010000267.1 GCA_913057965.1 uncultured Marixanthomonas sp.
GGAGATGTGTATAAGAGACAGGTCCAAAGACTTTAAAACCTTTAATCGAGTTGTTGAAAAATTCAAAAGATTTAATGACTCCGACCGGGAAGAATTAGAAAATATAAGCATACAATTTACCAAGTATAACTTCAACGATTCAACGTGGGTTAAAAAAGATGCTTTATTACAAACTTTTCCGGCCTTGAAAGAGAAAGAAAGTGAATTGTTAAAAAAATCAAATTTTACACAAGTACAAGATTCATTAGGGGTATATTTGGTCAAAATTCAAGACGTTTTAAAAACAAATGATGTAGCACCACTTTCGTATGTTTCACCAACAATTGAACAGATTATTTTGAATCAAAGAAAGCTGGAATTAATAAAAAAATTAGAAAAAGATATTACAAAAGATGCACTTAAAAATAAAAACTTTGAAACATATGAATAGCGGCACTCTATTGACAGCTATATTTTTATTAATTACAACACTATCATCAGTTGCACAAGAAGTGGTTACTGTAGACAGTACAGGGGTTGTAAAAAACAAAGCTGAAGATTCAGTGATGGTTGCAGTAAAAAAAGCAGATTCTATAAAGCCATTTAAGCGTTATAAAGCTGAAGGCGTAAGCGCAGTAGTGGGTGAATATGTAATTCTAGATAGCGATATAGATAAAAGCTACTTAGAAATGAAACAACAAGGACTCGATATTAAAAATATAAGTCGTTGCCAGTTGGTTGGTAAGTTAATGGAAGACAAATTGTATGCACACCATGCAAAAATTGACAGTGTGATTGTTTCCGATGCGCAAATTAACCAACAACTTAGTCAACAAATGGATTATATGATCAGTGAGTTGGGAAGTGAAGAAAAAGTAGTTGAATATTACCGAAAAGATAACATTGCACAATTACGTCAAGAGCTTTTTGAGGTTAACAAAACCATTCAGTTAGCAAGTGAAATGCAACGTAAAGTGGTGGAAGATGTAGAAGTTACACCAGAAGAAGTACGCGAGTTTTTCTTTTCTATTCCTGAAGAGGATCGCCCAGTTTTTGGTGCCGAAGTAGAAGTAGCTCAAATAGTTATCGAGCCTGAAGTTACCGAAAAAGCTCGTCAAGATGTAATTGACCGGTTAAACGAAATTCGCCGTGATATTGTAGAAAACGGAGCTAGTTTTGCAACAAAAGCAGTATTGTATTCCAAAGATCCTGGGTCAAGCTCCAAAGGAGGTTTGTATAAAGGGATTCAGAAAAAATCACCGCTAGCAAAAGAATTCATTGAAACGGCATTTTCGCTTCAAGAGGGTGAAGTTAGTGAGCCTTTTGAAACAGAATTCGGTTTTCATATTTTAATGGTTGATAAAGTAAAAGGCCAAGAGTTAGATGTTCGACACATACTTTTATTACCAGACGTTGCACAGGCAACCATCGATAAAGCAAGAGCAAAAATAGATAGCGTACGTACCAAAGTTGTAAGCGGTGAGCTTTCGTTTGAGGATGCTGCAATGAAGTATTCCGACGAAAAGGAAACCCGTTTTAGCGGCGGTCAATTAGTCAACCCAGTTTCGGGTGATACGCGTTTCGAACTTACAAAAATGGATCCAGCTTTGAGTGCTCAAGTATATAACTTGAAAGCAAATGAAGTTTCTAAAGTGTATTCAGACCGAGATCGTACAGGTAAAACAAAATTTAAATTTCTTACGGTGACCCGTCGTTATGAAGAACATACTGCAGAGTTTTCAAAAGATTATGAAAAAATAAAAGAACTTGCCCTTAAGCAAAAACAAGTAAAAACGATTGAGGAATGGCAAGATGAGAAAATAAGCGAAACCTATGTTAAGGTGAATGAAGACTACCAAGATTGTGAGTTTTCAAGTGATTGGGTGAAGAAATAATTTTCAGTAAGCAGTAAAATAGAATATACTTTCGAACACTATTTATTTGAATAACAAATAAAGGTAGCTGAGTATTTTGAGGAACGAGAAATGTATCTAAGCTACCGCATTAATGTTCAGTAAAAAGTGAGCCTGAAACCTGAAACCTGAAACCTGAAACCTGAAACCTAAAACCTGAAACAATCAAATAAGATAAGTAAAGGAATAACTAACTTAAACCAACATGTCAGACGTAGCAGCAGTAAAACAACTCGTATCTAAGTACAACGCATTGCGTACCGAAATTAGTAAAGTGATTGTTGGTCAAGATGAAGTTGTTGAACAAGTATTACTGTCTGTTTTTTCTGGAGGGCACGCTCTATTGATTGGGGTTCCTGGGTTGGCAAAAACACTGTTGGTAAATACGGTTGCACAAACGTTAGGGCTTAAATTTAAACGAATTCAGTTTACACCAGATTTAATGCCAAGCGATATTCTGGGTTCTGAAATATTAGATAAAGACCGAAATTTTAAATTTATAAAAGGTCCCATCTTCGCCAATATCATTTTGGCCGACGAGATTAACCGTACCCCACCTAAAACCCAAGCAGCTTTATTGGAAGCCATGCAGGAACGAGCGGTAACCATTGCTGGACAACATTATAAGTTGGACTTACCCTATTTTGTATTGGCAACCCAAAACCCGATAGAGCAGGAAGGAACCTACCCATTGCCCGAAGCACAGTTAGACCGTTTTATGTTTGCTGTAAACTTGGACTACCCTTCTTTTTCTGAAGAAGTTGAGGTGGTTAAATCGACTACAGCCGGAGTGCAAAATGAAGTGAATTCACTTTTTACTGCTGAAGAAATTATAGAATACCAACAGCTTATTCGAAAAATACCCGTTGCCGATAATGTAATTGAATATGCGGTGACGCTTGTTGGAAAAACACGTCCTGATAGCCAAGCAGCACCTGAATTAGTTAAAAACTACATCGACTGGGGGGCAGGCCCACGAGCTTCACAAAACCTTATTTTGGCTGCAAAAGCAAACGCAGCATTGCACGGAAA
The DNA here is from genome assembly GCA_913057965.1 of uncultured Marixanthomonas sp. Taxonomy (GTDB): domain Bacteria; phylum Bacteroidota; class Bacteroidia; order Flavobacteriales; family Flavobacteriaceae; genus Marixanthomonas. The sequence continues at coordinate 2,925 of CAJXPE010000267.1, forward strand.
GTTTTCTCCCGATATTGAAGATGTTCAAAAAGTAGCAACCGGAATTCTACGCCACCGATTGATTAAAAACTACAAAGCCGAAGCCGAAGGCTTAACCATCGAAAAAATCATTACAAGTCTCTTTTAATGGACCTTAAAAAATTTTCACTACCTATTATTCTCTTTTTGTTGGGTATGGTATTGATTACCATGGGTGCCGCTTTTAAAATACTGCATTGGGATCTTGGTTTTATAGATGCAAACATTTTTATCGCTGTAGGTTCGCTACTTGACATAGTAGCATCTATCATTGCTATTGTTAAGCTTGTTTTGATGTATAAGAAGTGATTTTGATATTTGAGTTACACTTATATTAGTAGTATTAAGATACTTTGAGATTGAAGATAAATCAATAAAAATTAATCATAATAATCTATGAGAGTAATTAAAAATATAATAGTGTTTACAATGCTATTTTACTTATCTCTTCTTTGTTTAAGGTCATTAACTACATTGACATATTACTTTTGATAAGTATCTTTTAAATATAGAATTTGATAATTTAAAACAGTTTTCTGAAAAGCAATTTAATTTTTATTTGATTAATGCTATTGTACCAAATGTATTGACAATAATATTTGCTGTCTTGATATTTAAAAAACTACAAGAACTAAAAGTATTAATATTTATCTCCCTGTCTCTTATACACATCTGACGCTGCCGACGACTCCTTACGTGTAGAT
>CAJXPE010000268.1 GCA_913057965.1 uncultured Marixanthomonas sp.
GAGATGTAGAGAGGTCTCGTGGGCTCGGAGATGTGTATAAGAGACAGTACTTGTACTTGCTATTATAATGGGAGTTGGCACACAAAGTACCATCGCCCAGAGTCTTTCACAAGATGCGGATAGACCTGAGGTAATAGCAAAAAAGAAGGTTACTGAGGTTTCAACAAAATTAGGCCTTAATGATAGCCAAGAACGAGCATTGTTTAGATCATATACCTCTTATGAAATGAAACTTAAGAAAAATATTGCTGGAAAAGATTTAAATGAACCTAAAGTTGCCGCTGAAAAGAAAGAATATATGGACGATTTAAAGGCGAATGTAAAGAAAGCCTTGAATGATGAACAATATAAACAATGGCTGGCTTTATTAGAAGAGTAGCGTAACGATAACTAAAAAATTAAATCCCTCCTTAGCAAAAGCTTTTGGAGGGATTTTTTATTATAGTGATTTTGCTACTTTTCTACAAGCTTCAATAGTAGCATCGAGATCTTCATAGGTTAATGCTTCGGTTAAAAACCATGTTTCAAATGCACTTGGCGCAATGTAGATTCCTTCAGCTAATAACCCGTGAAAAAACTTCTTAAAGCTTTCGTTATTACCTAAAGAAGCTGTTTTAAAATCAGTGACAGGTGTTTCAGAAAAATGCACTGAAATCATCGAACCTACCCTATTTATAGTATGGGTAATTTCTGCTTCAGTAAAAACAGAAGCCAATCCTTTATGTAAATAGGCTGTTTTCTTTTCTAAAGAAGTAAATATTTCGGGATTGCTGTTCAGTTCCGTAAGCATGGCTAATCCCGCTGCCATGGCCAGTGGATTACCACTAAGCGTTCCAGCTTGATACACTGGACCTTCAGGAGCCAAATGACTCATAATTTCTTCTCGAGCGGCAAACGCCCCTACTGGTAACCCTCCGCCAATTACTTTTCCGAAGGTAACAATATCGGCATCTACACCATATAATTCTTGTACACCACCTTTCGCTAAGCGGAAGCCAGTCATCACTTCATCAAAAATCAGTAAAATATCGTTTTCATCACATAAGTTTCGTAATCCTTCCAAAAACCCTTCGGCAGGAGGAATGCATCCCATATTTCCAGCTACCGGTTCTAAAATAATGCACGCTATTTCTCCTTTGTTTTCTGAAATAACCTCAGCTACGTTATTTAGATCGTTAAAATTAGCCAACAAGGTGTCTTTTGCTGTTCCTTCGGTAACACCAGGACTGTTAGGCGTTCCAAATGTAACCGCCCCACTTCCGGCTTGAATTAAAAACGAATCACTGTGTCCATGATAACAACCAGCAAATTTGATTATTTTATCTTTTCCGGTAAATCCGCGCGCCAATCGAACAGCACTCATACAAGCTTCGGTTCCACTATTTACAAACCGTATTTTGTCAATATTTGGCACCATGGAAACAGCTAAAGAAGCAATTTCAGTTTCTACTTCAGTAGGCGTTCCAAAGGACGTTCCTTTTTCGGCTTTCTCAATCACGGCATCTACTACCGGTTTATGGGCGTGACCCAAAATCATAGGACCCCAGGAATTAATATAGTCTATCAATTTATTGCCATCCGCATCATACAAATAAGCGCCTTTAGCTTTTTCTATAAAAATGGGATCGCCTCCAACTGCCGTAAAAGCTCTTACAGGAGAATTAACGCCACCGGGAATTACTTGTTGTGCCGCTTTAAAAAGGGCACTGCTTCTTTTATAGTTCATAAAAATATTATTGATTTTTTACTGAATGCAAATATAAAACTTGCCCAATGGAAATAGTATTACTATTCAACCCATTGTATTCCTTTAATGTATCGACCGTAATATTGTAACGTCGCGAAATGTTGTATAACGTATCACCCCGTTGTACGGTGTAAGTTTCTATTTTGGTTTTTTTAGAACGTGGTTTTACTTCACCTTGAGTTCCGTCCAAAACAAGTTCGTCGTAATGTGTGAGACCATAACGTTCTATAATGCTTATCAATTTGTTGGGATACCGAGGATCGGTAGCATACCCAGCTTTTTTAAGTCCTTTTGCCCAGCCTTTGTAGTCATGTTTTCTTAATCTAAAAAGATCTTGATAGCGACTGCGTTCTGTTAAAAAGAGTGAATGATCCCTAAATGAGTATTTTGGATCTTTATACTTTCGGAAACATTCTTGTAATTCATCATCATCATGATATACACGTTCTCCAGTCCATTCGTGACATTTTATACCAAAGTGGTTGTTAGCTTTTTTGGTTAGATTACCACGACCAGCACCACTTTCTAAAATACCTTGTGCCAATGTTATACTAGCAGGGATGCCGTACTGCTGCATCTCTTCCATAGCAATTAGACTATAATTATCAATATACGTAGCTACAATTTCTCCATAAGAGGCGTTGGCGGGTGGAGCTTTAATTTCAGTCTTTTTAGGAAGTTTTATGGTTTCCTCTCGGTTTTCTTTAATAACAACACGCTCCGTACGTGTTCTTTTTTTTGACTCTACGGCTCTCTTTTTAGATTTACAACTACTAAGAAATAACGTGCTAATTAACACTATAATTAAAATTCGGTATAGCATATTATGTATTGATTTGTGGCAGATTTTTCTTTTTTAAATGCTGATTCATACCGGAAATACCTTGTAGCCCTCCAGTATGGACTGCAAAAATACGGCTATTTTCTTTGAAATACCCACGTTTCAGCAAGTCAACAATACCAAATAGCATTTTTCCGGTATAAATTGGGTCTAGTGGAATGTCGGTTTTTTCATGAAATTCATTGATAAAACGCACCAATTGCAAATCTATTTTAGCGTAGCCCCCAAAACAATAATCATCTGTAATTTCAAAATTTTCTTTTGCAGTGTATTTTTGTATTTCTGAAGTTTGAAAAGTTCCTTTTAAGGCAGAAAAACCGAGTACTTTTTGATGGGGTTTCGACGCCTCTATAAGACCCGCCAATGTCCCTCCAGTTCCTACTGGGGCACAGATATAATCAAAGGTATTCGCATCTTCGTTTTCAGATAATATTTCTTTACATCCTTTTACAGCTAAGTGATTGGTACCACCTTCGGGCAATAGATAAAAGTCGCCAAAACTTTCCCGGAGGGCTTCTATCTGTGAAGCTTCATATTTATTCCTATACGTTTCTCTTGTTATAAAATGCAACTGCATGCCTTGTTCTTGAGCATATAGAAGGGTGGGGTTTTCTGTTATTTTTTTTGACAATTCTTCACCCCGAATGATTCCAATGGTCTGCATGCCCGTCATTTTACCCGCTGCAGCAACAGCAGCTATATGGTTAGAATACGCACCCCCAAAAGTGAGCACTGTTTTGTATTCGGCTTTAATTGCCTGCTCAATGTTGTATTTCAGTTTTCTGAATTTATTCCCAGACACAAAAGGGTGTATTTGGTCTTCGCGAAGAATAATAAGTGTAGATGACGTTTTAATAAATAACGATAAAGGGACCTCTTTCAATACTGAATGAAAGGGAGTATTAAAAAAAGGAGAGAGTGACTTTTTCATCTTCGATTTTGCTTAAACGAAAATAGGGAAAATAATACACAACAAAGAGCTCTACCCCTTAGGTAAACAAAAAATCTGTCTCTTATACACATCTGACGCTGCCGACGACTCCTTACGTGTAGA
>CAJXPE010000269.1 GCA_913057965.1 uncultured Marixanthomonas sp.
CGAGATGTAGAGAGGTCTCGTGGGCTCGGAGATGTGTATAAGAGACAGCCGCATGGTTTTTAGGATGCCTATAAAATTGAATGTGTTTGCTATCAAAAAAAGAATAATCGCCAATTAAAAAAGCATCTTCCACCTCAACATTGGCCGTCCAAAGAATAGTGTTAAACGGACTCGGTTTGGTTTCAATAGCTTTGTAAGCGATGTTTTGTTCGTCTAAAGCGTTAGTAAACTTATGATAGGTTATTCCTTTTAAAATCAGTGTAACTACCATATAACTACTACTCATTATTATACCCGCGTTGTTTATTTTGCGACGTTTTTCACTTCCTCTTTTTAGAAAAGCCGCCCAAATTACGCACACTAAAAACGGTAAGGTATATAAAGGATCGATTACAAAAATGTTTTTGTATGCTAGGCGAAGATCAAAAGGCCAAAAAAGCTGGGTCCCCCAAGTGGTATGCGCATCAAGCAACGGATGCGTTATAAAACACATAAACCACAACCAATACCACTGTTTAAATGTGGCTCTTTTTTCATACAAAGACGTGAGCCAAGCAAAAAATCCGCCAAAAACGACTGAAAACACAATGGAATGTGTAAATCCACGGTGAATTTCCAAAGCGGTGACCGTATCTACAAAATTACTTGACAACACATCCAAATCTGGAATGGTGCCGGCGATGGCTCCGTACAACATGGCTTTATTTCCCATGGTTTTTCCAAGAGTAGCTTCTCCTACGGCTGCGCCTAATACAATTTGGGTTAACGAATCCATTAATCAACAATTTCCATTTTCTTCAGCAGAAAAGATGCGTTCATATTTTGACAAATCCCGGATTTGAAAGTATAGTCAAAATACAATTCATCATCTTCTATTCGGGCATCAAAAAAGTAGTTTTTTACTTGCGGAATGCTTTCAGAAACTTCACATAAACTTAAATCGTGTGTTGCAATGATTCCTGTGGCGTTTCCAGCCACTAATTTCTCCACAAACTTTTTTGAACCGATCGCTTTATCCGTGCTGTTGGTGCCTTTTAATATTTCATCTAGAATAATAAAATAACGATCCGTTTTAATTTCTTCAACTATGAATTTTAACCGTTTCAACTCACTGAAAAAGTAGGATTCGTCATCCGTTAAACTATCGGTAGTACGCATACTGGTAATCAATTTAATGGGCTGATAGGTCGATTTTGTAGCACAAACCGGAAGCCCAACATTTGCCATCACAATTTGCAGGGCAACGGTACGCAAAAACGTACTTTTACCAGCCATATTGGCACCGGTAACGATAAAAAATTCTTCCGAAGCAATTTTAAAATCATTGCGCACCAATTTATCAGGATCTAACAAGGGATGCCCAGCACCATCAGCTTGCAGCTGCGTGGTTGATGATACAATGGCTGGAAAAACGTGATGTGGATGGTTAAAAACATAATTTGCCAAGGTGTTGTAGGCATCGAAAAAAACAATGCTGTCTATCCATTTTGAAACGTGTTCACTATGCTCTGAAATCCATTTTTCGATATTGTACGATTGTCGAAGGTCGCGAAGCATAAAGCCATTTGCCACAACGCCCACTAATAAGTTACTGCGTTGATCCAGCGAGTCGAGGTGCTTTGCAAATTGCTTTAATATAGTAGAGGCTTTTTCAGTTTCGCTTACAACGGTTTTTCTTTTTTCTGAAAGCAAACTACTACTGAAATCTTCCGTTTCAATCTCCAATAACAACTTATGAAACTGCTCAAAGGTACTTTGGATTTTAGCTGTATGCTGCGATAAATCGTTTACCTTTTTTAAATAGCGACCGCTAATGACAAGACCTAACAAAAACCATCCAAACACGATATATCCAGAAATAAATCCTGAAAAATAGGTGACTAAAAATCCTAATGAAATGATAGAGAAAACGGTGGAACCCGCTTTTATCCAATTGGGCACAAACGATTTGTAGTTGGCTAACCAATTTAAAACAGTAGCAGCCGACACTTCAGTTTTTACCAACGAAGCAACCGCTGAAAAATGCTGTCGCCACGTTGCTTTTTTAGCCAATTCTTGAATAGCTTCTTGTTTCTTTGGGATGTTATCAATATCATTTTCAGTAAGCAAATGGGCTAAATGGTCTGAACCACTTTCCAAAGCCGTTCTATTGATATATTGATAAAAAGAACCTCTTCCGAACAAATCAATATCCTGACTATAATAATGTTCCGGATTTTTATACTTTTCTCCGTCCGGTAAATGATGAAAAGCTCTACTTAACACCTCCAGCTCTATATTATTTGCTTCGAGCAAGGCTTTTGTTACATCGCGTTTGTATTGTAAGTTGCTATGTCGGGATACTAAAAATACAAACAATGCAATGCCACCTAAAATGATAGCGATGACAAACTTTGTGTTTCCGAAAGTGAAATAAATGCCGGCACACAATGCCAGAAACACCAATAATCTAAACGTTCCAGAAAGGGCGAGCTGCTTTTTAAGGGTTTTAAGGGTTTCGGTATGTTTGGTTATTTGTTCTTTATAAAACGATTCGGGTTTCTTCATTTTTCTTTTTATAGCTGTTCTAATTCTGCTTGTAATTTTTTTGTCAATCCTTGTACTACCAAATTGTATGAATGATCAATTAATTCTAATAGCAAGTCAGCAGGAATGTTGCGTTCCAATTCGACAGTGTTCCAATGTTTTTTACTCATATGATAACCAGCAGTGATAAGTCCATCATATTCCTCCCTCAATTCTATGGCGCGTTCTGGGTCGCATTTTAAGTTAGCTGTGGCAGGTGATTGTTCCAACCCACATAAGGCAAACATTTTACCCATTACTTTAAACACCAACACATCTGGACCGAACGGCAGCGATTCGGTTACACCTTTTTTTGACAGACAATACTCTCGGAATGCTTCAATGTTCATACCTAATCAATTTTATAAGCTAATGCCGGTTGGTCGTCAAAATAGATTAAAAGTGTTGAAGCACCTAATTGCAAGGGAATTTTAAATGTAATGAGATTTGCTTCTTTTTTAATTTCTGAAATAGCAATCGGCTCCTTTCCGAAAGAATATGAAATATTTGAAGGATTACTATTTCGAATTTGAAAATCAATAAACCCATCGTCATCTTCCGAAGAAATGATCCCTGTCAACGGTTTTTCTACATCTTCCCTTCGTAGCGTTTCCGGAATGATAATCGGCATATTCGCAAACACTTCTTTTGAAATTACAGCATCGATCAACGCATCTTCATACATCGCTGGATAATGCGTTTTAAAAAACAGTTTTGGTGGCGTTTTGTAGTAAAAATAAGTCGGATCTTTTATAAACTTCCCGTTGTATTTTCCCGCTCCCCACGTAGGATCGAATATATATTGCTTTCCATCAATGGTGGCAATGTTCCACATATGGTTTTTCTTAAAAGGGCGACCAATATCCTTAAAACTGGCTTTGGTATCACCACGGACCAAGTAGTTTTCAATTCCTTGCAACTCACATAACCGCTCAAAAAGCATGGCATAGCCTTCACAAACGGCGATTCCTTTTTGTAAGGTGCGTTCAATTATTTTGTTGCGGGTGGCTTCTTCTTTTTCTGTCTCTTATACACATCTGACGCTGCCGACGACTCCTTACGTGTAGATC
>CAJXPE010000270.1 GCA_913057965.1 uncultured Marixanthomonas sp.
AGCGTCAGATGTGTATAAGAGACAGCATCACTAGCCGTACCATCTTTCTGCTTCGGTTCGCCTACTATAATCAATTCCACTTTTTCTGAAGCGATGTATTTTTTCAGAAAAGCAAAAAGTTCTTTTGTTGGCACGGTGGTCAATCCAGAAGCTATTAATTGCAACTCGTCAGTAATTGCAACTCCAGTTCGTTTTGTACCGTAATCTATGGCTAAAATTCGTCCCATTCGGCTGCAAAAATACGGGTTTGTAAAATAGTATACCAAAAAAGGGAAGTTAATTGCATTGGACTTTTATCTTTGTGCTTAAATTATGATTGAAATATGAGCCAATTACAACAAATTATAGAAAAAGCTTGGGATGATAGATCCCTACTACAAGATACTGAAACAATAAACGCTATTCGAGAAATAGTGAAACGCTGTGACGAAGGTAAATTACGTTGTGCAGAGCCTACAGACGATGGATGGCAAGTAAATGAATGGGTAAAAAAGGCAGTGGTTTTATACTTCCCGATCCAGAAAATGGAAACAATGGAAGCCGGTATTTTTGAATACCACGATAAAATTCCATTGAAAAAAGGATATAAAGAAAAAGGCGTTCGCGTTGTACCGCATGCGGTTGCCCGTCACGGTGCTTATGTTTCGAAAGGTGTTATTATGATGCCTAGTTATGTAAATATTGGCGCCTATGTAGATGAAGGCACGATGGTCGATACTTGGGCAACGGTAGGAAGTTGTGCCCAAATAGGTAAAAACGTTCACCTTAGTGGTGGTGTGGGTATTGGTGGTGTTTTAGAACCTTTACAAGCTGCTCCAGTAATTATAGAGGATAATGCTTTTATCGGTTCTCGTTGTATTGTTGTTGAAGGTGTACGAGTGGAAAAAGAAGCTGTTTTAGGTGCAAATGTTGTATTGACTGCTTCTACAAAAATTATAGACGTAACGGGAGATAAACCTGTTGAAACAAAAGGATTAATTCCTTCACGATCGGTGGTAATTCCTGGAAGTTATACCAAAAAGTTTCCTGCTGGAGAGTTTCAAGTGCCTTGTGCGCTAATTATTGGTAAACGTAAAGAGAGTACCAATAAAAAAACATCTCTTAATGACGCACTTCGCGAGTATAATGTAGCGGTTTAGGTAAATGAAAGTACTCGTAATACAGCAAAAAATGATTGGTGACGTATTAACGTCCACCGTGCTATTTGAGGTATTGCGAAATCATTTTCCAAAAGCCGAATTACATTATTTGGTCAATTCGCATACTATTCCGGTCATTGAAAACAATCCTGTTATTGATAAAGTGATTCCGTTTACCAACGAAATGGAATCCTCTAAAAGCAAGTTTAAAGCTTTACGGGAACAGGTAAAAAATGAAGGATATGATGTGGTAATTGATGCGTATGCTAAAATAAGCAGTGCATGGATTGCTAAAAGTTCTGGGGCAAAATACCGTATTTCCTATAAAAAATGGTACACCCAATTTGCTTATACCCACACTTTTTCTCGGCATACCATGTCCTTAACAAAAGCTGGATTGGCCATAGAAAACAGGTTAATGCTACTGTCTCCTATCATAAAGGAAATAGAACAAACCTGTACACCAAAAATATATCTTACCGAAGCTGAGATTAATCATGCTAAAGAAGTACTACAAAATCATAGCGTAGCTATTTCAAAAGATATATATATGATTAGCGCTTTAGGAAGCAACGAGCTTAAAACGTATCCACTTCCATATATGGCAAAACTTTTGGATTATATTGTGGAGCAGACCAATGGTCAACTGCTATTCAATTATATTCCCAGTCAAAAACCTGATATTGAAAAGCTATATAATTTGTGTTCCCCAAAAACACAACAACATATATTTTTGGAGTTGTACGGCAGAAGTCTTCGTGAGTTTATGGCACTCACCTACCATTGTGATGCTTTAATTGGTAATGAAGGCGGCGCCATCAACATGGCAAAAGCAATAGGCATAAAAACATTTTCTATTTTCTGTCCTTGGATTAAAAAAGAAGCGTGGGATATTTTTGAAGATCGAAACAATAATACCTCAGTTCATCTTTATGATTTTATTGACTACAAGCCTATTTTTTCAAACAAAAAAAAGGCACGCTCTAAAAGCAAATTAAACTATGAGCTTTTTAAACCAGAGCTTATCATTCCAAAATTGCACGAATTTTTAACAGGTAAAAATATATGTCAAGAATCACAGCGATTTTCAGCAACGGTAATCACGCTAAACGAAGAAAAAAATATTGCCAAATGTATTGAGTCGTTGTTATTAGTGGCCGACGATATTGTTATATTAGATTCTTTTAGTACCGATAACACTGAAGCAATCTGCAAACAATATCCGGTGCGATTTATTCAGCGAACATTTGAAGGACACATTCAACAAAAAAACGCAGCAATTGATGAAGCAAAGTATAATAAAATCATTTCCCTAGATGCCGATGAAGCCTTAAATAAAGAGTTGCAAGCAGCCATTTTAAGGTTAAAAAGTAATTGGAAAAAGGATGGATATTACGCAAAGCGATTAAATAATTATTGTGGTCAATGGATTTATCATTCAGATTGGTATCCAGACCGAAAACTACGTGTTTTTGATCGCAATAAAGCACGTTGGGGTGGTATTAATCCACACGACACCATACAAATGCAACCCGGTTCACAAACTGGAAAGTTAAATGGAAGTATTTTACATTGGGTCCATAATACCTATGCAGAACACAGTTTAAAAGTTCATAAATTTTCTTCTATTGCCGCTAAAGAATATTTCAAATTGGGCAGAAAATCAGGTCTATTTGATATTTTGGTAAAACCCGCATGGACTTTTTTCAAAGCTTATTTTTTACGCCTCGGTTTTCTAGACGGTTTCAACGGATTTATAATTTGTACCTTTAACGCCTACACTACTTTTTTGAAGTATTTAAAACTAAAACAACTCATAAAAAATAACACAAACCAATAGATGAAAATTGTAATACTTGCTGCCGGAATTGGCTCAAGATTGGGTAATCCCTTTCCAAAACCACTTACGCCTCTTAAAAATGGAAAAAGCATCATGCAAATGATGATTGAAAACATCGATACATATTTTTCTGAACATGATGTATACGTGGTTGTAGGTTTTAAGAAAAACAGCATTATGGAAAACTTTCCGCAATTGGCCTATGTTTACAATCCTTATTTTGACCAAACCAATACAGCCAAAAGCCTTGTTCGAGCTTTAAAAAAATGTAAAGGAGAAAGTGTGCTTTGGTTTAACGGAGATGTTGTTTTTGATGAAAAATTATTAAAAAACCTACAACCTCATATTGATGAGGATACTTCATTTGTGGCCGTAAACACCAATTCGGTAGGAGATGAAGAAGTAAAATACACGTTAGAAAATGGCTATATTGATCAACTTTCAAAAGAAGTGAAAAACGGTCTAGGTGAAGCGGTTGGCGTTAATTTTATTTCAAAAAACGACCTTTCAGAATACATTGAACGCTTAGAAGAATGTGACAATAACGATTATTTTGAACGTGGACTCGAACTGCTCATTGAGAAAGACCTGTCTCTTATACACATCTCCGAGCCCACGAGACCTCTCTACATCTCG
>CAJXPE010000271.1 GCA_913057965.1 uncultured Marixanthomonas sp.
ATATTAAACCCAAGTCGATATAGCTAGTAAAATCAAATAATTATGAAATACCTACTACTTTCATTCTTAATAGTAAGCAGCGTTGCTGCAATGGCACAAGCAGATTTGTTTGTCAGACCTAATCCCACTTCTAACACTGACTCTTATGTCTATGTAAGTGATGTGGAGTTATATGTAGAAGATAATATAGAATTAAAAAAAAACATCAACAATACTGAAACTGCAGGCAGTATTTATTTACGAAATAACGGTCAATTAATACAAGGCAGCGAAACTGCTAGAAATAGTGGTGACGGGATGCTATCTGTATACCAAAGTGCAGAAGATTCAGATCAATGGACCTATAACTATTGGTGTTACCCAGTAGGAAAAGAAACTGGACCTGACGGCCACAACACTTGGTCTGGTTTAGCGCGTGTCTATGGAATAGATGAAACTAGTGGATCCCCATCTATAACATCTTCTTTTCAAGCAGATAATACATCAAACCTAAATGGATTTACTAATCCAGGTACCACAACACCAGTTACCATTTCTACACGTTGGATTTACAAACACCCAAGAGGGTTTGAAGCTGAAAACGATTATATTCGTGTTGGAGCTAGTAATGCTGTACCTCCTGGTTGGGGCTTTACCATGAAAGGCGTGGGCGTTTCACCAAATGGTGGTAACGACCCAAGTGTAAATACTGGCGCTGGTTATACCTACGATTTTAGAGGACGACCCAATACGGGAGAAATTGAAATTCCTGTTTATTGGAGTTCACTTAAAAACAAAGGAGAATATACCCTTTCTGGGAATCCCTACCCTTCTGCATTAGATTTAAACCGTTTATGGTATGATCCTGCCAACCTTGACGCTTCTGGCAATTCCAAATTAGGTGAAATTCTTTATTGGGATGAAGATAAAACAAGTAACTCACACTTTTATAGTGAAAATGCTGGTGGATATGGATCATGGATTCCTATGGGCTCCGAGCCAAATGGAACGACCAACTTAGGTATGTATACCCGCCCCACATTTTCAGTTTGGAATGCGAACGGCGACATGGTATCAACACAGACGGGTCCTAATGGAGCTATTATAGAAAGACGTTTTGCACCGATAGGACAAGGCTTCTTTTTTGTCCCTGCAAGTGATCTCCCAGTAAGTGAACAAAAAATAGTTATTAAAAACGCACATAGACGTTATATTCCATATGGAGATAAAGGTTCTACTTTCAGAAAGCCTACTATGGATACCAACGACAACGGAGGCGATACTTCCTTTACGTCTCAAGAAATAGAAGATGACACCACTGGTGCCATGTTTTTTCAAACAGATAATAGAGTGCCCCATTTTCGTATAAATGCTTTTTTCGATAAATCGCACGTACGGGATATGGTGTTGGCTTTTTCTGATGAAGCAACAGACTTTTATGATAACGGTTTTGACGCTACAAGCCCGATGGATGCAAGTTCTGAGGCATATTTCCCTGTTGGACCCGACTACGACAGAAAACCGTATGTAATCAATACAGTTCCTTTTAATGTAAAGAAACAGATACCTATCGCTTTCAAGCTAGACAAACAGTTTAAGTTTTGGATAGAAACTGTAGAAGAAGTTAAGATGAGAGGCCAAAAAGCTTATATTTTTGATAGAGAAGAAAACACCTACCAAGAATTTACTAACGGGAAATCTGCAACTTATAATTTACCTGCTGGAACCTATGACAACCGTTTTTTCATTGTATTTAAAGGTGAAAAAGAAGCCGCTGCATTAACTAAAGAAACCCAAGAAAGAGCCCAACAACAAGTTGATTTTTTCCAAAACAATCAATTAGGAGTCCTTGAAGTTAAAAATCCAGAAGGGTATGATATTAAACAAGCCCTTGTTTTTGATATATCTGGTAAGTTGGTATACCAAAAAAAGAATATTGGTACGGAGAGATTCTTCTCATTCCCTACTTCAAACTTAAGTGACGGTGTTTATATCGTAAAATTAAAAACAGCTGATAATATAGATATTAACTATAAAGCATCAGTTTACAATAAAAACTAAACTTCAATGGCACTTGAAGGAATCGAAGATTATATGCTGCAGTGCACTAGCAAGCAACTCTTCGGATTAGCATGTCCAGGCTGTGGTACGCAACGTGCCACAGTCTTACTTTTTAGAGGCGATTTTGCTGCAGCTTTTCATATGTACCCTGCAATATACACACTTATCCTTTTAGTTCTTTTTGTTATATTTAATCTCTTCGTAAAATTTAAATATGATTTTAAAATCAAAATAGGTTTGCTACTACTAAATGTGGCGATTATCCTAATTAGTTACTTTATAAAAATGGGGCCGTATTTTTAAAGTATTCTTTTAAATTCTCCAGTTTCAATTATTTCTGTTATTTTTAAACCTGATAACCAACTAAAAAAACACTCATGGAGAAACAAAAATTACCTAATTCAACCTTAATTTTGGTCTTTGGTATTCTATCGATAGTAACCTGTTGTTGCTATGGAGTATTAGGACTTATATTTGGTATAATTGCTATTGTAATGGCTAAGAAAGCAACTGCTTTATATCTAGAGAGCCCAGAAGTTTATTCTGGTTTTCAAAATGTAAAAACTGGAAAAATACTGGCCATTATCGGTGTTGTACTAAGCGCTGTTTACTTATTGGTAAACATTTACTTTATTGCCACCATTGGTATGGATGGTATTCAAGAAATGCAAGAAGAAATGATGCGTGAATACGGAATGTAAATAACATTCAATTAATTTTATAAACGTAAAAAAGCGGCTCTTTAGCCGCTTTTTTAATATGTAATATTGAAAAGTTAATTACTTCTCAAATTCTTTCATAGTATTTGTAATAATTGAAACACAATCCAATAATTGCTCTTCGTTCATTACCAATGGTGGCGCAAAACGAATAATATTTCCATGTGTTGGTTTTGCCAACAAACCATTATCACGAAGTTTTAAACACATATTCCAAGCTGTTTTACTATCTTCAGAATCATTGATAACAATAGCGTTTAATAACCCTTTACCACGCACTAACTTAACGATAGAGCTCGTTTCAATGTATTTATTCAATTCACTTCGGAATAATTTACCTAGTTTCTCAGCATTTTCAGCTAAGTTCTCATCTTTAATCACATCCAAAGCGGCCATAGCAACCGCTGCTGCAACAGGATTACCACCAAAAGTGGAACCGTGATTACCAGGACGAATTACATTCATTACTGCATCATCTGCTAGTACTGCAGAAACTGGATAAGCACCTCCACTCAATGCTTTTCCTAAAATTAAAATATCAGGTTTTACATTTTCATGATCTACTGCTAATAATTTTCCTGTACGTGCAATTCCGGTCTGTACTTCATCGGCAATAAACAAAACGTTATTGGCTTCACACAATGCTTTAGCTTCTTTTAAATAACCTTCAGAAGGCACATAAACCCCTGCTTCTCCTTGTATCGGTTCCACTAAGAATCCTGCAATATTTTTATTACTTTCAATTGCTTCTTTTAAAGCTGTCTCTTATACACATCTGACGCTGCCGACGACTCCTTACGTGTA
>CAJXPE010000272.1 GCA_913057965.1 uncultured Marixanthomonas sp.
TGTCATCAGTTAAAGGAAGCAGTTCAACACTTCCGTCTTCATCAACCGTGTAATCATCATCCACAGCGACTGGATCGTCATTAACCGCCGTGATCGTGATATTTTGATCCGCAGTGGCCGTGCCGCCATTGCCATCACTGATTTCATATGGGAAGCTTACAGCGCCATTGAAGTCGGTATCTCCCATAAAGGTGATCGTACCATCTACCGCTACTGTCACAGTTCCATTGGGTACCGTGATTGTTTGTGCCGTTCCAGGGGTCAAGGTAGTGCCATTGATCGAAGTGATCGTCAGGGTATCCCCGTCCACATCTGTGTCATCAGTTAAAGGAAGCAGTTCAACACTTCCGTCTTCATCAACCGTGTAATCGTCAGCTACGGATGAAGGAACATCGTTTACAGATGCAATATTAATAATTTGATTCGCAGAATCGGTTCCACCGTTTCCATCGGATATTTCATATGGAAAGCTAACTTGTCCAAAAAAGTCTTCATTAGGGGTAAATGTTATATTTCCTGCTGCATCTACTTCCACTAAACCATTAGATACAGGTATTGACTGGGGTGTTCCAGGTGTTAAGGTTATGTTGTTAATAGAAGTAATTGATAATGTATCGCCTTCAGGATCACTATCTAAATTTAAAGGGTTTAATGTTACTTGATTATCTTCGTTGATATTATATGTATCATCAACTGCTATTGGAGATCTATTTACACTCAACACACCTTGAGATTCTTCAAAACAAACCTTGTTATTATGACTCACCTCTACTTTATAGCTATTTCCATCCATAGCAGGAGTTACATTTGCAATCGATAAGGTTGCATTCGTTTCTCCATTAATAATTGTATTGTTTACATACCATTGGTATTGCAAACCACTATTGACTTCAGTATCATAGTTTGGCGTTCCATTTGTAAAACTTGAAGCTTCTAATGCTGAAGCTGTAACCGTAAAGGTTGCTGTTTCTCCTTCTGAAACATCTTCATCATTTACTTCGGTATCAATTGAAATATCAATAGCCGTAGTAACACTTGCATTGGTTCCTGGATATGTTGCTCCTTGAACGGTCCCGTCAGTATTCACATTTGAGGAGTCTATTACATCTCCATACGTACCATCATTATTAGAATCTGCGTCAACATCGTTATAAGCCTCATCGGCATCAAAACAACCGTCATTATCACTATCTGTATCTAAATAATCTGGAGTACCATCTAAATCTGTATCAACAGGTACACAAAAAGCAAGATCACTGATTCCTGAACCTTGATTACTGCTAGGAGTAGACCCAACTTGTCTATAAATCACCTTTACCGAAGTAACCGGCACAGTTAGACTTATTTCTAAATCTTCATTATTACCGCCACCTCTAAAGGTATTATCGTCAGTTCTTGAAATATTGGCACCTAATGTATAGTCTGATGGTGTCATTATATATTGAGCTCCATTGGAGGTGATTTCAAAAAACACCTCATCAGTAAAATTACCTCCTGTATCTATATCAAAAATTGTAAATGAAAGATTATAAACCTCTTTAGAGAAATTAAAGGTATGTACAGAGTTTCCTCCAATAATTGCCGCCTGCAACCAAGTATAGCCTGAAGTATCAAAAATAGTATTAACCCTCCAATTCCCCGTGGTATTCGTTGTTCTATCTATGGTAACATCTACTCCACTGAAAGAAAGCGGTGGATTTGCTGTCGCTACAGCTGGGTCTTCCCCAGTTGTTGCACTATTGCCTTCTACATAGTGATCATTCCAAATTAATTGATTCGTATTTTCTGCACAAGCCAGTTCTTCACTATCTAAAATTCCATCGTTATCATTATCTAGGTCATTAGTATTTGAAACCCCATCATTATCTGAATCTTCTTGAACAGAAATGAATAAAGTAGCTAAATTGGAAGAAGCTAAAGCTCTATCCTGAACTCTAAAATTTACATTTGCATTTCCCACGTATCCAGATACCGGGACAAAATTAACATCACCTAAGTTGTTTACGGTATATGTACCTAGCCCAGGTATACTTAATGGACTGCCTAAGCGCCCTACATTGTTAGAGTCATTGGGGTCTATTAAAAGCACAGTACTTGGGTCTATATTATTTTCTGCATCTGATGCTCCATCTAAAACATTCACTGAAGTACTTGTGTTTTTAGCAATATAATTAGCTGTATTGTCAATTACAACAGGAGAAGTATTCTCTTGTACTTCATTTTCTACAATAAAATTTACCTCTCCTAAAAAACTTACAGAGTTTTGTCTTTCATTTCCAACTATGTTTTGACCATTTCGAAAAACAAGTCTACTTACGTTAGTATATTGAACTGAAACAATATATTCAGTTCTTTCTTTGCGTATTCCAGTAGAAAAATCTGCACCGCTTGTAAATCTTGTAAAATCTCCGTTTGTAGTAACCTGTAAAGAAGAAGGACATCCAATATTGTTATTAGTAGCACCAGAAGCCTGAGGACAACCTGCCGGAGTAGGAGTATTCCCGCCCTCAATTGTGTAAGATTCGGGAACTAGTACTTCAAAAAACTCCTCTCCATCTACATCAATTGCTTCTAATGTATAAGAGTCTATTAAAATTGGTACTCCATTACTAGTAGCATTGGCAGTACCAGAACGTACAAATCGAAATTCCCACTCTACATACCCTCCAGCTGAAGTTGTTTGTGTCTTTGGCTCAAACCGATCATCAAGACCGACGTTACTATCCACAGAATTTACCGTAATATTATTTAATTCTAAAATAGTTAAAACAGCATCTACATCTTGACCTGTACCATTAACATCGGTAACAACATTCTGAAAAAGATACCTAGAACCTTCTGCTCCTTCAGTGCCCGACAGTAAAGTTCTTCCTTGAGACGCACCGAATTTAGGAGTTGATTGTGAAAAAACCATGTTAATTCCTAAGAAAAAAAGGAATAGAAATGCAGTCCATTTAAGTTTTTGAGGAGTAAAGATTTTCATAAGCAAGGACTCAGATTTAAGGGATTAATTTTGACATTTATAATGAACAGCTAAAATTTGAACAAAACTAAATTTAATCGCATAAAACTAACGCTTAATCTAATAAACGACAGTTAAGTATCGATAAAAGGCAGTTATCTATAGATAAAGTTCACGATTTGTTATAACAAAAGATGTTTGTAGATTGATTTTAACATTACTATAACGTTTTAGAATATATACGTAAACAATCAGAAGTCAGTTTTAAATACGGATTTACTTTCTCAGGATTTTAGTAATGTTATTAAAAAACGGCTTAAAGACTTAAAATATTAATTTAGTTTGAGTCTTTTTCTCAACACTTAAAAGAAAACAGAAAGAGATGGTCGTGGTTTTGCCTACTTCTCAAGTATAGATTTTTGAAACGAATAAGAGTATTTTCAAAAAGTTAACAAAATGTTAATTATATTTTCTTAAATTACAAATAAACGTATTTAAACAGATATATTATCGATTTTATCCGATATTGTTTATTTCTGTCTCTTATACACATCTGACGCTGCCGACGACTCCTTACGTGTAG
>CAJXPE010000273.1 GCA_913057965.1 uncultured Marixanthomonas sp.
GAGATGTAGAGAGGTCTCGTGGGCTCGGAGATGTGTATAAGAGACAGATATTGTATTGATGGATATCAATATGCCGTTATTGGATGGTATTGCAACCACTAAAATTTTAAATGAAAACTTCCCCAAAATTAAAGTGTTAGCTCTTTCTGTTGAAGAAAATGAAAAGACTATTTTAAAAATGCTTCGGGCAGGAGCTAAGGGCTATTTGATGAAAGATACTAAAAAAGAGATTTTAGAAGAAGCTCTTAGCCAGGTGATTGAAAAAGGATATTACCATACCAATACCATTTCAAAAATACTTATAGGGTCGTTAACCAAAGATGAAATGGAAATTGAGCTAAAAGAGCGAGAAATAGAGTTTATTAAACACGCATGTACCGAAATGACATACAAAGAAATAGCCGAAAAAATGTTTTTAAGCCCCAAAACCATTGAAGGCTATCGTGATTCTATTTACGAAAAACTGAATTTTAAAAACAGAATTGGTCTTGTATTGTATGCAATCCGGAATGACTTGTTTAAGCCTTGATTACTTAAAATAACTCACCCACTTCTTTTTTAACATAAGCAAGTGCCTTTTGCGACGGAGTGATTTCTTCCATAAAATTTCGCAAAATAGATTCTCTCATTGTATTTGCAGAATTTTCTTTTTCGTGCATAGCAGCTTGTCTAATCACCTGTATTGTAGCGTTTTTAGCAGTTTGTATTAGGTTCCAGCATTCTATTGAAACATAAACTTGTTGCGTAATATTATGTTCAAATTCTTGTTCTATATTTTTAATTAATAGCTGTTCGTATGAGTCAACATCTCCAGATGTTGGGTTTATCCGGACTAATAGTTTATTGGGGTCAATACGTTCCAATAAAAGAGTCAACCGTTCATAAGCCTGCAGTCGCATGGGAAGCACTTTATTTTGAGCTTCTTTCTGTATTAAGTAGCGACGGCGGCCTTCTTCATTAGCGGTGTAACCTTTAAAAAAATAATAAGCTACAACACCAACTACAATGGCGGATAGTAAAAATGCCACATAACTTATAAGCTGTTCTATTTCCATGAAATTAGTTTTACTTTTTTGAGTAAAAATAAATATTAATACCGAACCTCATCCTTCTTTTTCATTTCTTTCACGTTCTTTTTCTCTTGTTTTCTGTGGTAATTTCCACCCAAATAAGGGCTGTCTTGTAAGCTTTGCATACTTTCAAAAGGAACTTTTGTTTTTACATATGTAAAAGTTTGAGCAAGATTTTTCATTAAGTTTCTATCTCCTAAAGTAATTTCAACATCATCCATGGTTAGTTGGCATGGATGTTCATAACCACAGGCATGGGTCATCTCTAAAAACTCTTTTCTAAAATTCTTAAAATAGAAATGTGTTCGTACAGATTTATCCTCAATGTTAATACCTCTTTGTAACCATTTATTTTGAGTAGCAACACCACTTGGGCAGGTATTGTTATGACATTGTTGCGCTTGAATACAGCCAATAGAAAGCATCGCTTCACGTGCTACATTTATGCAATCTACACCCATAGAGAAAGCCAATACAGCGCGAGCGGGAAAGCCTAATTTGCCACTGCCAATAAAAACAATGCGATCACAGAGATCGTGTTTTTTGAAAATTTGATATACTTCGGCAAAACCAAAAATCCATGGTAAGGCTACGTGATCTGCAAAACTTGGTGGAGCAGCACCTGTACCACCTTCACCGCCATCTATCGTAATAAAATCAGGGCCTTTGCCTGTTTCTTTCATAAGTTTGGCAAGTGTTTTCCAATCTTCCAATTTACCAACAGCAGATTTAATTCCTACTGGTAAACCGGTGGCTTCAGCAATATCTTCAACAAAGTCAATTAGCCCTTCAATGTCTTCAAAAGCGGTATGAGAGGGAGGTGAAATCACGTCTTTACCCATTGGAACGTGACGAATCTCAGCAATTTCAGCGGTTATTTTAGATCCTGGCAGTACACCACCTTTACCCGGTTTTGCTCCTTGTGATAATTTAATCTCTATAGCTTTAATTTGTGTATTTTCAGAAACTAACTTTTTCATTTTTTCAATAGAAAAACCACCTTTTCCATCTCTCACACCAAAATAACCCGTACCAAAATGAAAAATAACGTCGCTTCCCGTTTTGTGGTAAGGAGATAAGCCACCTTCTCCTGTATTGTGGTAGGCGCTTGCAAAAGCACAACCGCGGTTTAAAGACTCTACCGCTCTAGCAGATAGCGAACCAAAGCTCATGGCCGAAACGTTAATCACCGATGCTGGTCTGTAGGGCTTTTGTCTTCTGCCTTCACCCATAACTTTTGCACACGGCAAAAAGTAAGGGTCATTTATATTAGGATGCCCCTTTTTTAATTTATAAGGCAACATGGCATTGTTTACAAAAATATAATTTGGCTCGTAAATATCGCGATCGGTACCAAAGCCTTCGTAATTATTTTCGTTTTTTGCCGAAGCATAAATCCAACTCCGTTCAATGCGATTAAAGGGAAGTTCTTCTCGGTTATTGGCGACAATATACTGCCGTAATTCAGGGCCAATGCTCTCCAGCATATACCTAATATGCCCAACGACAGGAAAGTTGTGCATAATGGTATGGGTTTTACTGAAAAATATATCTTTTATGGCAATTAATACCAATGCAATTAGTACCCATGCCCACCAAGGAATTGACTTGATAAATTCTAAGAATGAATCCATATATAAACTGTTTACTTTTTTATAGAAGTTAGCTTGAAAAGATTGGGGTAAGCAATCCATCCGAAAAATAAAGATAACGGATTTTAGAAGATTTCCAAGCGTTAGCTTTGTTTATAAATTATCTGGAAACTGCTTATCGTTTTGATTGAATTTAAGTATTTTTCAACTTCGGAAATTTTCAGAAAAAACAAATAAAATTGCAAGAATATCTTGAACAATTAAACGATGCTCAACGTGCGCCCGTGCTTCAAAAAGATGGTGCCATGATTGTGATTGCTGGGGCTGGTTCTGGTAAAACTCGAGTGTTAACTTATCGTATTGCGTATCTAATGTCACAAGGAGTAGATCCTTTTAACATTTTGTCGCTTACTTTTACTAACAAAGCAGCTCGAGAAATGAAAGGGCGAATTTCTCAAATTGTGGGAAGTAGTGAAGCAAAAAACCTATGGATGGGAACCTTTCATAGTGTTTTTGCCAAAATACTCCGGTTTGAAGGGCATCGGTTGGGGTATCCGTCAAATTTCACTATTTATGACACGCAAGATTCACACAGTGTTATTCGGGCGGTGATTAAAGAAATGCAACTAGATAAAGATGTGTATAAATACAAACAGGTCTACTCTCGTATTTCTTCGTATAAAAACAGTTTAATTACCGTTAAAGCTTACTTTAACAATGCAGAATTGATGGAAGCCGATGCGATGGCCAAAATGCCGCGACTAGGAGACATTTATAACAATTATGTAGCTGTCTCTTATACACATCTCCGAGCCCACGAGACCTCTCTACATCTC
>CAJXPE010000274.1 GCA_913057965.1 uncultured Marixanthomonas sp.
GATGTAGAGAGGTCTCGTGGGCTCGGAGATGTGTATAAGAGACAGCTAAAATACTATAACTCCCTATACTATGCAAATGCATAATAGGGTTGAAGGTTTTTTTAGCTTCTTCATAAAATACACACCATCACTTTTAGGGGTTTTTAACGCTGTTTGATACTGTTGCATTCAGGTGTTTAAAAAAAATAACACGATACAACAAGTAGGGAATATACACATCCATTATACAGCTTACTTTTCTTAATAGAACCTTAAATTAAACCAAGCCGTATTGTTAAAATTTGGTTATTTAAGAAGTGACATCATTTTTTATGATAATTTTTATACTAAGCGCAGCCTTGTGTTTATTGGGATAGAGCAAGGGTTAATTTTTCAAAAGACAGTTAACGTATGTTGTTTCAGTAAAAAACAGCTAGTTAGGGAGCGTATTTGGTTTAATTGTTTAAAAATCAAATAGATATGCAATTCTGTGCCTCGGTTCGCTCTTAATATATCGTTAAAGTCATTTTTTCAGCATTGTATTTTATCTTAGACTTGCCACGGTTCTTTTATGAAGATGCTGCTCATAATGGAGTAAGACTTACAAAAGAATCTAAATAAATTAACCTAACAAATATTTAAAAATGAAAACTATGAAAACAAAAGGAATTTTTATTTCGATGATGGTAGCCGCAATGGCTCTTTTATTCGCATCGTGCTCTGAAGATGATGAGACATCAGTAGATGTAGATGCAGAGAATTATAATACGGAAGTCTACATTACCGATGCCCCAATCGATAACGCAGAGGTAGATGCCGTTTTTGTAACGATAGCCGATGTGCAAATTGATGGACAGAGTTTATCGGGATTCGAAAAAACAACAATCGAGCTGAGTGCTTTAACCGATGGGGAGACACAGTTATTAGGCGATTTAGACCTGAATGCTGAAACCTATAACGATATTGATTTAATATTGGCGACCGATAGTGATGCAAACGGCGACAGCCCGGCAAACTATGTAGTGGTAGATGGAAGCACGAAGGTAGCTTTAGAAACTTCTAACGCAACTATTAGCATTGATGATTCGGTAGATGTCGTGGCACAAGATACCAATGAGTTGGTTTTAGATGTAGACCTACGGAAAGCGATTGTAACCGATGAAGCAAACGGAGGATATAACTTTGCTGCTGAAACACAATTAAACACGAGTATTCGTGCGGTAAATACGTTAAATACCGGAATGGTTTCTGGATCGGTTAGTAATGATACCGAAAACCAAGATGGGGTAATGGTAGCTTATGCGTATGAAGCTGGTACTTTTACTGGAGCGGAAGCTGAAGAAAACGCGAGTGGTGTTCGTTTTAGCAATGCTGTAACGAGTAGTGTTGTGGTAGACGGAAGCCAGGAGTTTAACCTACATTTTTTAGAAGCTAATAATTATGAAGTACATTTTGCTAGCTTTACCGATACAAATAGTGATGGTACTTTAGAGTTTGAAGGAATGGTTGAAGCTGAAGCTGATGGTTCTGTTACTCTAGATAATATTGAAGTTACTGCTAACAATGAAGTAACGTTAAACATTATTTTAATGTCTATTTTACCGTTCTAAGAAACGTAAATAGCTTATAACAAAAACCTCCCAAAATGGGAGGTTTTTATTTTTTGGAATTAAAGATTTACAGCCGCAAGGCTTGTTCAGAGTGCTTTAGTTGATTTTTAAAAGTGGTTTTATCTACTTCCGTGTTCCAAGTGGGAACCATCTCTTTTAGTAATTTTGTGCCTTGTTCTGAATTAATTATTTCGGGAAAGGCTTTCTCCAGAACATCCAGCATAATCTTAACGGCTGTAGAAGCTCCTGGCGAAGCGCCTAATAAACAAGTAATGCTACCATCTTTGCTGCTTACTACTTCGGTTCCAAATTGCAGCCTACCGCCTTCGTATTCGTCCCGTTTGATGATCTGTACGCGTTGTCCGGCGACAACAACCTTCCAATCTTCATTTTTAGCGTCTTTTACAAATTTCCGAAGGTCATCCATCCGGTCGTCAAACGACATTGCCACTTGTTCAATTAGATACTTAGTTAAGGGCAGGTTATGCCAAAATCCCCCTAACATAGACGGAATGTTTTTAAAATTGATGGACTTCAGCAAATCGAGGTTAGACCCTTCTTTTAAAAATTTTGGACTAAACCCGGCAAAAGGACCAAACAACAATTCACGCTTGCCATCGATGTAACGAGTGTCTAAATGAGGCACAGACATGGGCGGATCGCCTATTCCTGCTTTGCTATATACTTTTGCATGATGCTGCTTAATAACGGCTTCGTTTTTACAGACCAACCACTGTCCACTGACCGGAAAACCGCCATAGCCGTCTTTTTCGTCTATTTCCACTTTTTCCAATAACAGTAAACTACCGCCACCAGCACCTATAAAAACGTGTTGGGCATCTAAGTGTTGCACATTACCAATTTGTGTGTTTTTAACTTTAACGGACCATTCTACGTCCTTATCTGGGTCAATATCCAACACTTCTTCGTTACAATGTACTGGCGTATCATAATCGGTTTCGAGGATATGGAAAAGTTTTTTAGTTAACTCACCATAATTTACTTCGGTACCTCTTTCTATTCGGGAAGCGGCCATTGCTTCGTCATCTTTCCGATTGTGCATAATAAGCGGAAACCATTTCTTCATCACGTCTTTGTCTTTTGTAAACTCAATGTGCTGAAACATAAAATGCTCTTTCATGGCATTAAAGCGCTTTTCCAGATAATTAGCATTGGCTTCGCCTGTTACCCAGCTATGATGCGGTACTTTATGAATAAACGAATGTGGATCTGTAATATGCCCAGTGTGAACTAAATACGACCAAAACTGTTTTGATATTTCAAACTGATTGCAAATGGAAATAGCCTTGCTAATGTCAATAGTACCGTCTTCATTTTCAGGAGTGTAATTCAGTTCACATAAAGCCGAATGACCGGTACCAGCATTGTTCCACGCAGCAGAACTTTCTTGCGCGACTTTCCCGAGCTTTTCTAAGATTAATATATTGAGGTCTGGTTTTAGTATTTTGGCCATCAATGCCAGCGTAGCGCTCATAATACCGCCGCCAACGCATATTAGATCGTAATCCTTGTTTACTTTCGGTGTATTCATAGCTGTTTTTCTATAAAGGTACATAAGTATTGCTGAAAAAGAAATTAGTGGGGAATGGCGTTGTATTTTAAGACTTTTCTAAGATAGTATGCATATTAAAACCATTACTTTTATGTAGCATTTACCGACATTGAAAAAATGCTATCTTAAAATATTCCGACAACGCTCCTTTTCTTTTCAATAGCAAGGTCGGAAAACTACTAATAAATTATAATATGAAAGAAGCCATTCGTTTTACTGGATTAGCCCTTTTTATTGTGGCTATAATTGTTGTTACGGCTATTTGGCCTATCTATGGGCTGTCTCTTATACACATCTGACGCTGCCGACGA
>CAJXPE010000275.1 GCA_913057965.1 uncultured Marixanthomonas sp.
GAGGGTAAAATGGTCTGCACAAAATCAGCTTGTTTTGAAACGAAGAAAAGTAAATCATTCTTGAACCTGATTGAGAAATCCAAGAAAGAGAATATTCTACTGATTCCTGAAATTAGACAATATTGGGCAGATGACGAAAACAATCAGCTCATTATTTCACAGTTGGAAAAAAATGGCTTGAAGGTCTATCTTCTCGATGATGTTGAAATAATCGAAGAACCAATTAAGCCAACAATAGAGGCCATCAAAATAGAATATCAACATTACGATTATTCTGAAGATGAACTAAAAGCTGAGCTTAAGGAAGCCATTGAGAACTACGAAAAAGAATTGAAAAATTACAATTCAGCAACTGACAATGGATTTGTAAACGGCATCGTGTTCCATCCTGAGACCTACCAGAACAAAGAAGTGTTTGTCAAGGTAATCGAGAAATCAAAAGATGAAGTAACTGATTATTCAGCACCATTGGCCAACAGAAAAATGGCAGATTGCACACCTGAAGAACAGATAATTAAAATCAACGAAAGGGAAATCCGCAAGAAGCAAATAGAGAACAACAAGCAATTTGAAGAAGTTGTCCAGATGATTCGTGAGACCAAATACATCGAAACGAAGAAGACACTTTCCACAGACGAAATGGTGGCATTCTCAATATCGCTTTTTGAAAATAATGTGGACTATATGAGCCAACAAAAGTATTTCTCAAAGTTCTTGGGCGACACGTCCAAGATGACCAAAGTTGAAATGGTCGAGAATTTCAAGAAGAAATTCAAAAAGGAAATCTTTCACAAGCTGATACGCTATATGCTTACAAAGCAAGTGCATTTTGGCGAAAGCAATCACGTCAACAACTTGACGAATATTTCATTCTACAATGCGATGCAGGGATATTACAAATCCGAGATTGCTGGCATTGAGAAGGAATATGCCGAAAAACGAGACAAGCGTGAAGCACGTTTGAAAGAGCGCATCACAGTCCTTGAAAAGAAAATTCAGGAACTCAACGATTAGCTTTTGTTGTTTGAAGAAGGGTCGGCATTCGTGCTGGCCCTTTTTCTTTTTTATGATAGTTCCTAAAAAAACGCATTTATAAGGAAGGGGTTATCAATCAATAGATAGCGCAAAGGTAAACTCGTAAAATACACCCATCAAAAGACTACGGCATAAAGCCAACGCTTCTTGCCCTACTCATTTATTCCGTTTCCTTTTGAGCTGAGATTTTAGCTTCCGTTTGGGTACTGCTCAAATATTGTTTAATCAAAAATATATCATTATGAAACGAGTATCCGACAAACCTAAAATTTCGCCACAAGAGGCTGAAATGCATTATCAATCGAGTAGTAAAAATTACAACATTGATAGTGGCGAAAGCCATTTCGCTTACTATAGAGATAAGCATCCCGGCCATTACCAAGTATTATTAGAAAATGTTTAATCTAAATTCAAAAGCTATGTATTTACAAAATTTGCAACAGGATGAAATCTTTGTTCCATCAGAAATGAAATCCTTAAAAAGTCTCACCCAGATGGAATCCCGAAGAGGGCTTGAAAATGTCATTATCTCAAATGGCAAAATTGTCAACGTGGTATCAAACAGCTATGGCCATATTCCGAATCAACTGTTTTTCAAGAAAGCTGAAAAAATGCTGACTGATGCACAGCTGAACTTCCACAAACGCACCATCAACAAAAATGATAGGTCGTTCATTACTGACTTTATTATCAATGATAAAAGCCAGTTTACCGTAAAGAACGATAAGGACTTGATATTGCCGATGCTTCGGTTCAAGAATTCGTACGACGGAAGTGAAAAGACCTCTGGTCACTTCGGTTTTTATAGAGAAGTGTGCTCAAATGGTCTGCATGTTTCTCAGGCAGAAATCGAGTTTTCCATCAAGCACAGTAAGAACAATACGCACTTGATTATGCCGAGGCTGAACAATCTATTCGATAAGTTTCTGGACAATGAATTCTACACCATTACAAAGAAATTCGACAAGATGAAGGAATTTAAAATCATCGACACACAGGAATTTGTAAAGGCGATTCTCGACAAAACGAAACTATTCCGGTATGAATGTAGCGACAAGAACAGCGACCCATCGAAAAAATCTCGTGAGGTCATCGAAACCTTGAACTATGAAGCCTTGTTGCTCAATGAAGAACCAAATCTCTGGTTGGGCTATAATGCGTTTAATTCAGTACTTCATAATGTCTTAAAGAAAAGCTTTGGCCAACAGGAACGCTTAGATAAAAAGCTGTTTGATGAAGTCTATGCTATGGCATAAATTAAATAAAGGTTTGTCCAGTACCTCAAACTGGATTTTTTATATAGATGATTAAAAATTTCGGTTTTTTCTTTCTCGATAGCGCTCATCTCTAATTTCAGCAAAGTAGCCAGACATTCTGTAAGATTTAGCGTGTTGGGTTTGTTTGACAAATGAAAAATTTGGTTTAATGGTATATGGTGTTTTATGATGTTGCACTATTACTGATTCCGTTTCTTCATCTTCTTTTACAGGGTCGAATTGTTTTAATTCTAATTTCTTTTGTCCTTGAAATCGTTGAGAACTTTCCAATATCTGTTCAAACTGAAAGTCTGTTACTTTTTCATTACCATATAGCGTCTTATTTGCATAAAGACAGGTGAGGGTATTTAAAAATTCTACATCGCTTTCATTTAATAAAATATCGCTAAACTGATTCCTATATCCAACTTTATACACTTTAGGGTCATACATTACTAAGGTCAAGTCGGGCGACAATGGATAAAATATTTGCAATCCTTTGCTAAGCATCCCATAATGACCAAATGAAAAATTACGTGATTCTAAAAATTGATTGTATTTTGAAACGGGATTATCGCTCGTAATTAGTGACTTATTTGTGTTGTTTTCAAGAAGCTTTATCTGTAAGTCCAGCATCATAGGCAAACTGTTTAGTAAAATATCCAAGGCTTTCTCACTTGCATCGTCATATCCAAAAAAGTGAGTGTCAAAATCAAAATCTTTAAATTTTGAATCAAACTTCATTGCAGTTTTCATTGTTTTATCTACCACGTTGTTAAATTCGTCAACATTGGCTCTCGTCCGATATGCTTGAAGTAAAATAAATAACCATATCCAGTAATATTCGTCAGATTTATTCTTAGGCAATCGCTTCGACCTTATTATTTCCTTTAAAATTACCGAGGTTGTGTCTTCAATATTTCCGAACCATTCTTCTCGCTCTAAGTCTTTTCCATAAAAATAGTCCTCTTGCGCCTGATTTTCTAAATCTGCGTTTTGAATTATTTTACCAGTTCTCTTTATGCAAACTTTTATTTTTTTATGATTATTAGCAACGCTGAAAAATTTCAAATAAAATTTTGGAACGTAGTGTTGCCTGTCTCTTATACACATCTCCGAGCCCACGAGACCTCTCTACATCTCGT
>CAJXPE010000276.1 GCA_913057965.1 uncultured Marixanthomonas sp.
GTAAGGAGTCGTCGGCAGCGTCAGATGTGTATAAGAGACAGACTTACAATTGCTTAAAAGCCTTACCGAAAGTTTCGAAAGACCGCTTACAGCATCATCGAAAACCATTTTTCAAGATGCCGATTTAAGAAACACATTTTTTATTTTCGATGTAGATTACATGCCATACCATCAAATATTTATGGTCATGAAGCAATTTAAGAATAAAAACAACCAATTTAGGATCCGTCCACCAGGTTGTAACTTCATAATTGGTAGTGATAAAAGTGACGAAAAAGGGCGTGTTAGTGTATTTTAAGATTTTTGAAACATAAAACGATTAAAATTTAACTAATTTTGCACCGTTAAAAACTGAAAAACTACTTGCAAAACGTTATGGCAAAATTTGAATTAAAACTACCTAAAATGGGCGAAAGTGTTGCAGAAGCAACCGTAACCAATTGGCTTAAAGAAGTGGGTGACACCATTGAGGCTGATGAAGCCGTTTTGGAAATCGCAACCGATAAAGTGGATAGTGAAGTCCCTAGTGAAGTAGACGGTGTTTTAATTGAAAAATTATTCGACACAGATGATGTAGTGCAAGTAGGAGAAACTATTGCCATTATTGAAACGGAAGGTGACGGAGGCGAAGAAAACAGTGCTCCTGCATCTTCAACCGTAGAAACCAAGCCTGATAAGGAACTAGTAGATGCTGTGGAAGATAAGGTGGAAACTGCCAAACAAACTACACAAACAGCAATAGAAAGTACTGATGACCGTTTTTATTCGCCTTTAGTTAAAAATATCGCTAAAGAAGAAGGTGTTTCTCAATCTGAATTAGATTCAATTTCAGGAACCGGAAAAGACGGACGCGTTACTAAAAACGATATGTTGGCCTATATTGAAAACAGAGGACAACAACAAGCACAGCCAAAACAAGAAACTGCTCAACAACCTGTAGCTTCAAAACCAGCACCAGCACCAAAACAAAAACCTGCTGTTTCAGTAAGCGGAGAAGATGAGGTGATCGAAATGACCCGTATGGGTAAAATGATTTCGAAACATATGGTTGATAGTGTGCAGACTTCAGCTCACGTACAATCCTTTGTAGAGTGTGATGTTACGAATGTTTGGAACTGGAGAAATAAAGTAAAAGGTGATTTTGCAAAACGCGAAGGCGAGAAACTAACGTTCACCCCAATCTTTATGGAAGCGGTAGCAAAAGCATTGAAGGACTATCCATTAATGAATATTGCCGTTGATGGTGACAAAATAATAAAGCGTAAAAATGTAAATCTAGGTATGGCAGCTGCTTTACCAGATGGAAATTTGATAGTGCCGGTTATTAAAAATGCAGATCAACTGAACTTGGTTGGGATGAGTAAAGCGGTAAACGATTTAGCAGGTCGTGCTCGTAAAAACCAGCTAAAACCTGATGAAATTCAAGGTGGAACCTACACGGTGACCAATGTAGGGACTTTTGGAAGCATTATGGGAACGCCTATTATTAACCAACCCCAAGTAGGTATTTTGGCACTAGGGGCGATTCGTAAAGTACCGGCTGTAATCGAGACTCCGGATGGTGATTTTATCGGTATTCGATATAAAATGTTCTTATCTCACAGTTATGACCATAGGGTTGTAAATGGAGCCTTGGGCGGACAGTTTGTAAAAGCTGTAGCTGATTACTTGGAGGCGTGGGATGTGAATAGAGAGGTGTAATATAAGCTTTGAAACTAAATACAGGGTAAAAGTTAAGAAATCATGGATTTTAGAATAATAAAACCCAAAAAAAGACCGCCAAATGAATATGATGATGAAACATTTGTAATACCTGTAAAACTTTTGAAAATCGGAAATAAAGGTATAAACCCTAATGTCTTTCCTATTATATTTGAAAGAATAGATTTTATAAGCGGCGAACTAAAATTAACTTGTGGCATTACTTTTAGAAGGTCCATTGAAATTTTTGGAGATAAAAAATTACCTTTTTACACAGATTGTATTGTTTATAAAGAAAATGGCAGTATAAATTTTAAAATTATTGGTGCCTATAACCCTGGATTTGTCGAAGATTTTTATTCTGTTGAAGAAATTTTAGATAATGAAGAAAAACAGATACTCGATGTTTTTAAATCACATTATAAAGAATTAAATGAATGGGTAGGTGATTTAAATTCAAATGAATTTGATGTTAAGACAAAATAAAAATCAATTTTTAAAATTCTGAAACCGAACTATGGAATTAAACCTAAGCAAACCCATTTGTTTTTTCGACTTGGAAACAACCGGAACCAATGTGGCCAAAGATAGGATTGTTGAAATTTCCATCTTAAAAGTATTTCCTAACGGAAACAAGGAAAGTCATACCTGGCGTGTAAACCCAGAAATGCCTATTCCGCCTTCTACTACTGCCATTCACGGAATTACCAACGAAATGGTGGAGAATGAGCCTACTTTTAAAGAATTAGCGCATAAAGTACAGGATTTAATGAAGGACAGCGATTTGGGAGGATATAATAGTAACCGATTTGACATTCCATTACTTGCTGAAGAATTATTAAGGGCCGAAGTAGATTTCGATCTTAAAAAAGGAAAAGCGGTAGATGTTCAGACAATATTCCATAAAAAAGAAAAACGCACCTTAGAGGCGGCTTTTAAGTTTTACTGCGATAAAGACTTAACCGATGCGCACAGCGCCGAAGCAGATACCAATGCAACCTATGAGGTTTTAAAAGCGCAATTGGACAGGTATGAGGATGTGGAAAATGATATTAATTTTCTTTCAACATTTAGTGCGCACAAAAATTACGCAGATTTTGCTGGTTTTGTAGGCTATAACAAACAAGGTGAAGAAGTGTTTAGCTTTGGAAAGCATAGAGGAAAAAAAGTCACCGATATTATTGAAAAAGAACCCGGTTATTTTGGTTGGCTGTTAAATGCTGATTTTCCTTTGTACACCAAAAAAGTATTGACTCGTATCAAATTGAGCCAATTAAACAATAAGCTATAAGTTTTAGATGAAAATTATTTGCGTAGGCCGAAATTACGCCGATCACATAGATGAACTTAAAAACGAAAAACCAACAGATCCTGTTTTATTTTTAAAACCGGACACCTCTATCTTACTAAAAAAGCAACCGTTTTTTATTCCAGATTTTTCTGAAGAAGTCCATCACGAAGTGGAAATTTTAGTGAAAATCAATAAAATAGGAAAGCACATAGACCGTAAATTTGCCCATAAATACTATGACGAAATTGGGTTAGGGATAGATTTCACAGCTCGCGACCTTCAATCTAAATTAAAAGAAAAAGGATTGCCTTGGGAAAAAGCAAAAGCTTTTGACGGTGCAGCGGTGATAGGTAATTTTCCTGTCTCTTATACACATCTCCGAGCCCACGAGACCTCTCTACATCTCGT
>CAJXPE010000277.1 GCA_913057965.1 uncultured Marixanthomonas sp.
AGCCTTAAACTTAGGTGCTGAACGGTTTTCATTTTTTGAATTTTCGCTCTATGGCGTAATATTTTTGGCAGTTTCCATAGTGGTAATCACGATTGCTTCCCGATGGCTGCCGGGTGAGAAGAAAGAAACCATTGAAGATGAATATAAAATTGAAAATTATGTAACTTCTGTATTTGTCACTGAAAACTCTTCGCTAATTGGTAAAAAAATTGAAGATACTTTCCTCTTTAATAATGAAGATATATCCTTATTGAAAATTTCAAGAAATAGCCAAACAAACAATGCACCGGGAAGATATATTACATTAAAGAAAGGCGATAAACTCCTATTACTTTGCAACCTTGACAACCTAATGCGCCTTAATGAGTTTGAAGGACTAGATATTCACGAGCGTTTAAGTGTGAGCGAAACGGTTTATAAACTTGAAGACATTGAGGAAGAAGATAACCCTGAAAACTTAGGCTTTGCCGAGCTATTAATTTTACCTGGTTCTGCATTAATTGGTAAATCTTTAAAAGAAATAAGAAGACAATCCATTCAAAATGCTACTCCCATTGCAATACGGAAACGAAAAAATATTCGAAATACAAGAGAGCGGCTTATTAGAAAAGACATAGGTCAAATAGCTTTAAAACCAGGTGACAGACTTTTGGTAGAAATCCCCAAACAAGACATTCCGCGATTGGAGTTGTTGGAAAACGTAGCAATTCTGCAAGAGCACGAAATCCCTACCGAAAAAAATAATTTTAAAAAGAGTATTGCTTTTGGTATATTGTTACTAATAATTGGATTGGCAGCGAGCGGGCTGTTAACTATATTAATAAGTTCTTTACTTGGTGTAAGTTTACTGCTACTTTCAAATTGTATAAAACTTACCGATGTGTATCATCGTGTAAATTGGCAGGTTATATTTCTATTGGCAGGTATGATCCCCTTGGGAGTAGCGATGCACAATACAGGGGCAGATCAATGGCTTTCAGATCAATTATTAATGATTTTAAGCGGAAAATCTAACGTTATTATAATCGGGCTTATTTTCTTGATCACGATGGTTATGAGCGGTGTAATTAGCAACAATGCCACGGCAATAATTATGACGCCAATCGCCATTTCGGTGGCTGTAGGGTTAGAGTTACCTTTTAAGCCTTTTATATTAGCTGTACTATTTGGAGCAAATTTCAGCTTTTTTACACCAATGGGATATCAAACCAATACCTTAATATATGGTATGGGTTTTTATAAGTTCAGGCATTTTTTAATCATAGGAGGCGTTTTGTCCCTAATCCTTTGGATTTTGGGTACCTTTATGCTTTCCTCATTACTTTAATTTAAAAATAAAAAAAATTACAATACACTATGGATGAAAAAACATTTTCAGTTAATGACGCAATTTCGAGCCTATGGGATAAATTAGGCGGATGGTTAGATGCTATCATTTTAAAGCTCCCCAATTTTGCTGTGGCGATTTTGGTGATGATTGTGTTTTACTTTGCTGCAAAAATCATATCAAAATTTTCGCAGAGAGTTCTTTTGAAAAAAATTAATGAGGAGTCTATAAAGCAAATGCTTGGCAAAATAATTTTTGCTGTCATTCTCATTATTGGATTTTTTATTGCGTTAGGCGTCATGGAACTCGATAAAGTCTTGACTTCTGTTTTAGCCGGTGCTGGTGTAGTTGGTTTGGCCATTGGCTTAGCCCTGCAAGGTACATTGAGCAATACCTTCTCTGGGTTAATGCTTTCTTTTTTACCAAAAGTACGTATTGGCGATTATATTGAAGCTGGGGATAGTAAAGGGTATGTAACTGAAATTAGTCTTCGTAATATTACTATTCGTCAAACTGACAATGAATATGTTATTATACCTAACTCCATCTTTATTGACAATCCATTCACTAATTACTCATGGTCGGAACGTTCTCGAGTTGATGTTTCCTGTGGTGTTGGATATGAAGACGATTTACAACAAGTAGAAGATATTGTTTTAAAGGTTATAAGCGACACCTTTCCACACCAAGAAGGAGAAAGCATCGATTTTTTCTTTACTGAATTTGGTGACAGCTCTATTAATTTTGTAACTCGTTTTTGGATTGACAGTAAAAAACCAAAACCAAAATTAGCAGCTCAACACAAAGCCATAAAGCTTATTAAGAAAAACTTTGACGAAGCTGGTATTAACATTCCTTTTCCAATACGCACATTGGATTTTGGAAAAAATAAACTTCAAATGGCCTCTAAACAAGAAGAGTAAAAGCTTCTATAACTATAACTTTAAACCGGGTACGTACGTATCCGGTTTTTTTATAACCATTTGATTTTAAGTTTTTTTAACAAAACAATAGGAAATCTTAACTATATCAGTATACGTGTTTACACGTATATTTGTCCCAACAATAAACTAAAACTAATTACAATGAAAAAGTTAATCACACTAACCTTACTTTCTGGTGCATTTGTATTTACATCTTGTGTATCAAAAAAGAAGTATGTTGAACTACAGAACGACTATAACGAAACGCGTTCAGAACTAGCTAAAACTCAAGTTGAAAAAGAAGAAATTGAAGCAAAATATGCTAAAATTGAAGACCGAGTTGCAGATTACAATTCTAAAATTCAATCGTTGAAATCAACGAACGACAGCCGCTTACAATTAGAAGGTAATGTAGTTGTTTCAAATAAAGATAAAGAGAAAATGAGAGCAGCTCTTGCCAATGTTGACCAAAGTGAACTGGCACAAGCAAAAACGCTTGAAGATAGCATGAACCTTATCGTTTCACATAACCTAAAGAAAAATCTTGATAATACATTGATTGCTGAAGGTGAAGAAGATGATATTCAGATTGACATTGACGAAACAGTTGTTATGATTACTGTATCAGATAAATTACTATTTAACTCTGGTAGTGCTCGTGT
Organism: uncultured Marixanthomonas sp.; assembly: GCA_913057965.1. Taxonomy (GTDB): domain Bacteria; phylum Bacteroidota; class Bacteroidia; order Flavobacteriales; family Flavobacteriaceae; genus Marixanthomonas. The sequence continues at coordinate 2,913 of CAJXPE010000277.1, forward strand.
AAGCAAAAAAGCTGATAATCTATTAGAAAGATTAGCCGGGGTAATAAACAGTGAGCCTGCAATGGAAGTAATGGTAGAAGGTCACACAGATTCTCAAACTGTAAAGCCAGGATCGTATGTGAAAGATAACTGGGACTTAAGTGTAGAACGATCAACTGCGGTAATTAGAAAATTACAAAATGATTTTGGTGTAGCACCAGAAAAGTTAATTGCAGCTGGTAGAAGTAGCTTTCACCCACTCACTGAAGATGAAACAAAAGAAGCGTATGCTAAAAATAGAAGAACACGAATTGTAATTCTTCCAAACCTTGATAAGTTTTTAGCATTACTTTCTGCTAATTAATATTCTTTAAATAAGAAACAATCTAAAAGCGGCTTTAAAGCCGCTTTTTTTACATTCTAAAAACAAGCACCTGATAATCAGATTTTTAAATTGTTAAATATCTGTCTCTTATACACATCTCCGAGCCCACG
>CAJXPE010000278.1 GCA_913057965.1 uncultured Marixanthomonas sp.
GTGTTATTTATAAGTAGCGCCGTTCACTCCATTCAAAACAAAGAAACAAGTCCGGTGCAAAAATGTAAAGAGCATTTTGGGAAGAAGTAAAAGGTTTTACCTGTAAAATAAATTTTGACTTAAAATCCGTTTATTTTTTTATATTTAATTTTTCCATAATTGAAAATATAGTGTTACAGAAAAGTAACTGATAGAAATACTGAATGAATTTAGCCAGACATTGTAATTTATGTGACCACCAAAAGGTAAACTTGAAAGATGGGACAACTTGTGGATTAACTAATAGAAAACCAGAATTTAATAAAACTTGTTCCAAAATTGCTTTAAACGAAAAATTTCAAAATCAACTGAAAACGGTAAACATCGAATATCAAAAAGTTAAGCGGACAAAAACCGTGACATATATCTATTTTGGAGTTTTTCTCATAATTGGACTTGCAGTTATAATCGGAGGCTATTTGCTAGGAAAATATGCTTTTGACAGCGGAGTCGTTTCTACCGTTCCATTAATTATAATGGGAGTAGGACTTGTACCACTTGGAATGGCATTTGGAACATTAAATAAATTTCATCAAGAAGTATCAAATACAAAAAGAAAAAAAGACACTATAGACGAAGTGCTAAATATGTATCGTATCAATTACGAAATTGATATTAAATTCGGAAAGAAGTATCACGGAACTCAAAAAGTATACACCGATTTAAATGTGAAAGGATTATATGGTTAAAAGCCTTAAATACAGACACTAAATAATAGTTTACTAAACTTTAATAACCGTTACTGTGTTATTTATAAGTAGCGCCGTTCACTCCATTCAAAACAAAGAAACAAGGCAGGTGCAAAAATGCAAGGGCATTTTGGAAAATAACCTCGGTTTTTCAATTTTTCAGTTTCGACTTCAATTTCAACTTCCTTAAACCATCCCCTTAATATCATTCCCCCATGTTGGGTAGGCAAAAATCATAGCTTTTAAATCTTCGGTTTTTAATTTTCCACACATAGCTAAGACGAATAGATTAATCATTTCGCCAGCGTGAGGTGCAATAATGTGCGCCCCTAAAATCAAGTTTCGTTCTTTATCGACTATGGTTTTATAGGCGTAGGTCTTTTCATTTATGCGTTTTGCATTGAACCAAGAAGGCACGCTTTTAGATTCCACTACAATATCATAGCCTTGTTTTTTGGCTTGTTCTTCCGTTAAACCAATAGCGGCGACTTGCGGCAATGTAAATACCACGGAAGGAACCGGCGGAAAATCCATTTTTAAAATATTGTTTTTCCGAATGTTTTTTGAAACCACTCTCGCTTCTTGAGACGAAGTAGGCGTTAATGGCAACGAACCACTCGCCGAAACATCACCACAAGCATATACAGACGGATTGGTAGTGTTTTGAAGAAACTCATTCACCGAAACTCCTCCTTTTTCAAAGGCAACGTTTCCTTTTTCTAAATCCAACGCATCTATCGAAGGTACACGGCCTGCCGTATTAAAAACAGCTCTTCCTTTTACAGAATTCTCTTTTCCGTCTTTCTGAAAAATAACTCGGTAGTTTTTCTGAAGCTCTTCCACTTCAGTTACTTGCGCATTAAAAATAAAATCAATCCCTAATTCCTCTGAAGCTTCTGTGAGATGACTCACAATGTCTTCATCAAAAGGCGACAAAGGTCTTGGAGCAAATTCTACTACAGTAACTTTAGCGCCGCAACGAGCGGCGATGTGTGCAAATTCCATCCCAATATAACCCGCTCCTACAAAAACGATGCTTTCGGGTAATTCTAGCAAGTCTAAAAAATCGTCACTTAATTTTAAATGTTCTCTTCCAGGAATTTTTAACTCCATCGGTTTTTGGCCCGTAGCGATTACTATTTTTTTAGCTTTTACGGTTTTTCCTTCCACCGTAAGGGTGTTTTCATCCAAAAACTGCGGTGATTGGTGGTACATAGCAATCCCGGCTTTCTTTAAATCGCGTTCGGTAGCGGCGGGAACCGCTTCGGTAAAATTGGATTTAAATTTTTGTACGTCTTTCCAATTTATTTCAGGGACAACCGTAATTCCTTTTCCTTTTAAGTTTTCAGCTAATTGTATGGCTTCGGTAAACCCTACTAATACTTTTTTTGGGTCACATCCACGATTGGCACATGTACCGCCAAATTCTCTATTATCGGCAATGGCAACGCTCATTCCGGCTTCTATACAATCGTACGCTACACTCTTTCCGGCTGTTCCGGTTCCTATTACAAAAACATCAAATTCTTCTATTGCCATCTTAATATATTGTTTTAATTACACCACCATCCACACGAAGTGCGGCTCCATTTGTCGCAGACGCTAACGGACTCGCAACATAAGCAATCATTGAAGCTACTTCTTCAGGATCTGCAAACCGCTGAATAAGGGAAGTGGGGCGTTCGGTCTTAAAAAAACCATTTTCTACTTCTTTTTTAGATTTTCCATCACTTACCCCTGTCATATCTTTTACGCCACTTGAAAATGTAGGGCCGGGTAATACACTATTTATGGTCACATTGGTGCCTTTAGTGGTTTCTGCAAGACCACGAGAAATAGCTAATTGTGCTGTTTTCGTCATTCCGTAGTGAATCATTTCAACAGGTATATTTATTGCGCTTTCACTTGAAATAAAAATAATACGTCCCCAATCTTTTTTCATCATCTTAGGTAAAAACGCACGGGATAGACGTATGCCACTCATAACATTGACATCGTAAAAACGTTGCCAATCTTCATCTGGAATATCTAGAAATTCTGTCGGATCAAAAATTCCTACGTTATTCACTAAAATATCTACTTCTTTTACTTCTTCAATAAGTTTTCCTACTTCAACAGCATTCGAAAAATCACATGAAATTCCTGTAACCGCAGCACTTTTTACACTTTTTTTCAAAGAACTTTCTGCACTTTTCACAGATTGCTCGCTCCGTCCGTTTAAAATAACGTGAGCGCCTTCTTCGGCAAATAGTTTTGCGGTTGCATAACCAATTCCTTTCGTTGATCCTGTAATGAGAACTCGTTTATCTTTCAGTTTTAAATCCATCTACTTTTTTTCTTGCATTTGTATCAATAGACCAATAATTATGGTCTAGATTTTTAATTAGTAAAAAGAAAAAGATTGCATATACCATTTGTGTTCCTACCGCTGCCCAATCTTCTTTAAAAGCAGAGCCTAAAATCAACAAGGCGATTAAAAGTCCGCCCGCAGCTGCTGCATATTTAGTTTTCCAACCTAGTAATAACAGGGCTCCGATTGTAAATTCGATAAAAGGTAAGGAATACGCAAATGGGGTTACTAATATTTCAGGTAAGTAGGTTTCAGAAAAACCTTTTACTATTCC
>CAJXPE010000279.1 GCA_913057965.1 uncultured Marixanthomonas sp.
ATCGATTTTCAAATAACCCTAACTTAAACTTCGCTGTTAAAATTTTACGGCAAGCCTCATTTACACGATTTATAGAAAGTTTTCCTTCTTTTACAGATTCAATAATCGCATCTGTAAAAAATGGACCATGCATGTGCATATCCATACCAGCATCAACAGATAAATAAGAAGCTTCTTTCATATCTTTTGCAGTATTATGCAATGTGTTAATACGTTCGATATCTAACCAATCACTCACATAAAACCCTTTGAAGTTCCATTCGTTTCTTAAAATATCTGTCATGAGCCATTTACTCATATGAGATGGAATACCGTTTATCTCGTTATGTGCAGCCATAATCGAATAGACACCTGCATCAATGGCTTTCTTATAAGGTGGAAGATGGACTTCTCTTAGTGTACGGACTGAAATATCTGCAGCAGCAGCATTGAGTCCATTTATAGATTCGCCACCACCAATTAAATGTTTTACACATGCAATTACTTTTTGAGTTCCCGTAAAATCTCCTTGTTGAAATCCATTAATCATTGCAGCTCCCATGTTACCAACCATAAAAGGATCTTCCCCCAATGTTTCTCCAACTCTACCCCAGCGTGGGTCTCTTAATATATCTATATTTGGTGTAAAGGTCCAATGGCTTCCCGTAGCTCTCATCTCTTTGGCAGTTTGTTTACCTATGGAATATAAAAAATCATCATTCCAAGTAGATGCTAATCCAATTGGAGATGGATATACCGTTGTGCCAGGAACTAAAGCATTCCCGTGTATCGCATCAATCCCTATTAATACCGGTATTTTTAATGGTGATTTTAAGGCCAATTCTTGCAAGTAATTTGCTTCTTTAGCGGTTAAAACATGTAAAAAAGAACCTATTTTTCCCTCTTCACACATTGCAGAGACATCATTAACAGAAAGTGTTTTATAAAAACCCTGTGCATCATTATTTTCTTTATCATCGTTAGGGTTTCCTTTTTTCATATGATCCAACCCAACAAATTGGTTCATTTGATATACCTTATCTTCTAAGGTCATCCTTCCCATTAAATCGGCTATTCTTTTTTCAGTAGGTTGTAATGGATCTAAATACAAAGGACTTGAATCTGACTTGAGTCCGCTTGAATTTTGTGCATAAGAACTATACATCGTTACTATGAAACTGAAAAAAATTACTTTTTTAATTACTCTTTTAAACATATTATTGGTTTATCTTTTTAATGATATTATAACTTGGTGTTGGCTGAAATTTTGAATCGTAAATGGATTGAAAAACACCTTCTTTTCCTTTTTTTGTGCGCTCACCCATATCCCAAAGATTAAGCGTTACAAGACCTGATTTTGTTTTCTCCTGTAAAACATTAATTAATTTTTGATAAAATGCAGCTTGCCTTTTTAAACCTTCGTTTAATTTGCTTTTATCTTGGATGAAATAATCAAGTTCGGTTACATGAAACTCTAAATCGTTTTGGTGTGCCCAATCTATTAATTTTGATAATTTTTTTAATTCTATATCCGTATTCTCCTTTAATGCCTCTGTTGTTGGGCTAAGGCCTATATGTGCTTGCCATCCAATACCATCTACACGGTAGCCTTTAGACCTTATATACAATATGGTTTCTTTTAACTTGTTCCACATTTCGGTTTGCATTCCTGCATTTTGATTATATACCAGCTTAATATTGGTAGCATGTTTTGTTGCAATTTCAAAAGCTTTTAAAATATAAAGCGGATAACCATTTTCATCTAACCCCATTTTTAACCAAGGGTTTTCCCATTTATCAGTTCCTTTTTTAGGGCCAAACCACGTTCCGTTAGGAAGTATGGTTTCGTTTACAACATCCATCCATTTTATAGTTGGCTCGTTATTAAACCTCATTGCAAAAGCGGTTGCAAATTCAGTCATGATTTGATTTAATTCTACTGGAGTTCTATAATCTTGTTTCGCCCATTTTGATGCTTGAGGTGAGATAGGACCATGCAAGCGAACTTGTAAATCGTGTTTTTGAGCTAGACTTATAAAGTCATCAATTTGCTGCCAATTCCATACTTTGGGTGTAGGATGAATTTTAGTTTGTTTTGCAGCATTGGCTGGTGTTAGGTACTTAAAATCTTTTAAAAATAGTTCTTCTTTTATAGTATTAAGCTCATTATGATTCAATGTAGCACCAACAATTATAGTATCAGATCTCCTCTTTGAATCCTTAGTTTTTAATAACTCTGAATTAAAATATACTTTAGAATAGTCTATCAATTCTTTTTGTATCGTTTTATATTCAGCATATCCAAAATGATTGACAGTTTCTAAAGGGTCTTTCCTATAATCGTATAATTCTTGGGCAACAATATCATTAGAAGTAATAACCTCCGTGCTTTTCTTTTTATCAATCCAAACTGTATACCTATAAGTTTCTGTTCTAAAACTATAACCTGTCACTTTCCCCTTATGCCATTGACTTACTGCATATTCCTTTTTAAAATTATTTGATTGATTTATTAATGGTAATAGACTTGAACCGTCTAAGTTTTTTGGAATAGGTAATCCTGACAACTCACAAAGTGTTGGAAAAAGATCTACAAATTCAGTAGGCGAGCTTACTTTTACGGGGTTGTTGCCATTTGGCACATATATCATTAGTGGTGAACGGGTAGCCTGCTCGAAATTAGAATGTTTGTTCCATAAACTATGGTCTCCCAAATGCCAACCATGATCTCCTAAAACAACAATAATGGTGTTTTTATCTAAATCCTTTTCCTTTAATTTTTTGAGGATTTTTCCAACTTGATTATCCACAAAACTAACACATGCATAATAGCCGTGAATCAGTTTTTTTTGAAGTGCTTCATCCATCTCCAAAAGATTCTTTTCATTCAGCTTATACTCAACTTCTGATGACTGATAACTTCTCATTTCGCCAGAATTGTGGTAGGCTAAATCTGTACTATTTTTAGATTTTTTCTGAAAAGCTGCCAATTGTATGGCATCTTCATCGTAGAGGTCCCAATATTTTTTAGATGCAACAAAGGGTAAGTGAGGCCTTTTAAAACCAACGGCTAAAAAGAACGGTATGTTACTATCTTTGCTAACCTCATCCAATAAAGACAAAGCACTAACTGTAATAGCGCCATCGGTATAAGCTTCATCTGGTGCATTACTAATTTCAAAGGGCGGTTTATATCGATCTCTAACATATTTATTAGTATTAGAAACTCCTTTGTCTTCGCCCTCTTTTCTTAAAATAGTAATCTGTTTTTTGATTTCCTTGTTTTGATAATAACCAAGTGCCTGTCTCTTATACACATCTGACGCTGCCGACGACTCCTTACGTGTAGATC
>CAJXPE010000280.1 GCA_913057965.1 uncultured Marixanthomonas sp.
ACGAGATGTAGAGAGGTCTCGTGGGCTCGGAGATGTGTATAAGAGACAGTCCATTTACCATCCATCTTTTTTAAGATAGACGTCGCTACTCCTTTTTTCTTTATCGTTCTACTTTCGCCTTTTTCATCTGGATTGAGCACGATAGTGTAGATGTAGGTTTCAGTAGTAAATGCATAAGGCAAATCTACTTCCGCATCAATTTCATAATCTGAAAATTCAAATTTTTTGAAATGCCCCAACTCAGGCCCCAAATGGTGTTCTATATAGTGCGCATACGAGCCTTCTACACCACCAGATTCAAATACTTTTGAATCTTCTGTAAATAGTTCAAATGTCCCCTCGGTCGTTAAGTTTTGTAGTGCATCTTTGTAAGCTTTCATTACTGCGATAACATCTTCTTTATCTTTAGAATCTTTATCATTCTGTGCATTGGTAATGCTGACTGTTGAAATGAGAACAGTTACGAGTGTAATAATTTTAAGTACTTTCATATTTATATTTTTAAAGGGGTTATTTGTTAACGTGAATTCTATTAATGTTTGCAATACCAAATACCAATACCAAAAAGCTCAAGAAAACTTCCATCATTACCAATAGTTTACCTGCAATATTCAATGGTACAATATCTCCGAAGCCAACCGATGAAAAAGTAATTAAGCTGAAATATAAAAACTCAAAAAACTGTAATGAAAATGAGCCATTGAGCGCTGTACTCGATTTAAAATTTTCAGGGTTCAAAGTATATAAAGCGTGATAATCTGCTGAAAACGAAAGGACAATCAAAATAATCAATACCCCAAATAAAGTAAGAACGTGGGTTAGCTGATGACTTTCGCCTATTATTTTACTTAACTGTATAAAAGTGAGCCTTACGATAAAAATGGTTTTGACCAAAGCCAAACCAACAATTATAAAGGGTAAAAATTGGCTGGCGGAATCTACACCTACCCATAGTATATAACTTAACGATAGAGCAATCACTATACTTGCAGTAAGCAATACCTTTTTAAACAGTTGCTTGTAAAAGCCAATTCTTTCAGATTTTTCTATTGTGTTCACTTTAGTCATTTTCAATTTATTTCCTTAACTAAATAATTGAAGCGCCAAAGCACCACCAACTATTAAGATTAGTATGGTATATATTATGTAATTGAACCATTTTCTAACTACAGACTTTTCAGTTGTATTTTGACACCCGTCTTTGCAACACTCTTTCATTGTTATATCATCCTTTTTTATATGCAAAATCCTTTAAATAATACTTGAAAATGAGAGGCAACCTTTATTAACCAATAAACCAACCAAAATGTTTACCCCTCACAATCAAGTACTCTTCACTAAACTTCTCTTCATCATAAATTTTTAATTGCCTGACATAGGAAGAGAGATGTTATTATTTTAAGGGTTTAATCCCTCTCCCTTGTGCAGGCTGCTATTAACCAAATCAACTTTTCTTTTTCAAAATTCGTTGTGCCTGACTAGGGAAGGAACTAACACTAACCATCAACATTGTTTTCCTTCCCAGGACAGGACTTAAAAACTATTCAGATATCTTTATCATTTTACAACCTTCTGTTAACTAATAAACCAGAACATTGAAAATATTTTTTAAACAAAGGATTATCTATTGAATAGTCTTTTGAACTTTTCCGCATTTAAGCATTCTACTGCCGTAATATGGATTTTTCACTTCTTTACTTGTACTTAACCAAGCACTACCTTTATCATACATTGGGCAAAATTGCTCGTATAACGTGCTTTTTGTACCTGTAATAGCTACCATATCAGTAATATCCTTACTTAACGTTTTAAAGTGCTCGCGTTGGTGGTCTATGGCACTTTCAGAAATATGTTCTGCGTGCTCGGCAGCATCTTCTATGATATCAGCAAGCTCTTTTTGTTGTTCTTTTGTATAACTATCCATATCAAATGCTCTAAGAGAGACTACCAGTTTAGTGCCTGATTGTGCCGCTTTTTTGGTGTCATCAGCTACCAAAGCATCTTTCAAATTAAAGTAATCACTTAATATAGCTTCTGCTTTTGCGTCACTATTTTTATTCATCATTTTGCTATGGTCCATTTTCATATCTCCGTGATCGTGGTTCATTTTTTCTTTTTCCTGTGCATTGGTAAAAGAAACTGCTAACAATAGCATTGCTGCAATACTCATTTGTAAATTTTTCATTTTAATTACTTTTAAATTATTATTTATAAACTATCTTTTAATTGTGTGATAAAATTGATTAACTCTTCTGCTTCAGCTTCTGTAAATGTTGCTTCACTATGTATCAAAGTGTAAGAATCCAAAGGCATTTCGCCATTTTCAATCTGCTTGATAATAGACCTTAACTTACTTGCTTTTCTTCGGCTGGATAATGAATCCCATTCGTTGAAATTAAGTTCAGCTTTTCCTTCTTTAATATGGTCTTCCAAAAACCAAGCAACAGGTTGAATCTTATTATACCAAGGGTATTGAGTATTATTGCTGTGGCAATCATAGCAGGATACCTGTAACTTTTTTTGAATAGTTTCTGGTACATTATTGACCAGCATAAAATCAGTTGACGGTACAGTATCACTTTGATTGCGTGTAGTCGGAATAAATTGAATTCCCACGAACGCTACCAGTAGTACTATTGCTATAATCTTTACAATTTTCATTTAGTTAATTTCACGTTGTACTTTGCCGCATTTTAACATTTGACTACCATAGTATGGATTGCGCACTTCCTCTTTAGTACTTAGCCAAGCTGTACCGCCATCATACATAGGGCAAAACTGCTCGTAAAGCTTCATCTCTGCTCCTGTTATAGCAACCATATCTATAACATCTTTACTTAAAACTTTAAAATGTTCGCGCTGGTGTGCTATATCACTTTCTGAAATGTGTTCTGCGTGTTCAACTGCATCCTCAACAATATCCTTTAATTCCGATTGCTGGGTATCGGTATATTGTGCGGCGTCAAAATTTCTTAAGGATGTTGCGAGGGTTGCCCCAAGTTCTTTGGCTTTGCCATTATCATCTCCCACCAAGGCATTCTTTAAGTTGAAATAATCATTTAATACCGCTTGTGCATTACTATCTCCGTTCATTGCCATTTCCTTCTTTTCGCCATCGTGATGACCATCACTGTTATCGTGGTTCATTTCTGAATGGTCTCCATCAGTGCTATTTTGTTCTTTGTTGTTGTCTTTACAAGACATTACTGTTAAGGTTATAAATGCTATCGCAACTATACCTCTGTCTCTTATACACATCTCCGAGCCCACGAGACCTCTCTACATCTCG
>CAJXPE010000281.1 GCA_913057965.1 uncultured Marixanthomonas sp.
ATACATTTCTTTTTTGGGAAAAGATTCCGTCATTTTATTTACGTCTTCACCCATTTCCATTGCTTTTTGCCAAATTTGCAACTTTTCGAATTTAAAACTCATTTTGTATTATATTTATTAAAAAGCTATGTTTTATAATTTGAGAATGTATAGTTTTTACTTCCTACTACAAACTTCCCACTTCTGTCAATAATTAGTATCTTTGCGCCCACGTTTGCCAAAAATACAAGAATGAACGCTACAAAAAAAGTCGCATTTTATACCTTAGGTTGTAAGCTCAATTTTAGTGAAACCTCTACGATTGCTAGAAACTTTAAAGATGAAGGTTTTAATCGTGTAGATTTTTCTGGAAAAGCAGATATCTATGTGATTAATACTTGTAGTGTGACCGAAAATGCAGATAAACGTTTTAAAACTATTGTAAAAAAAGCACAGAAAGTAAATCCTGAAGCTTTTGTCGCGGCTGTAGGTTGTTATGCTCAATTAAAACCTGAAGAATTAGCGGATGTTGAAGGCGTAGATTTGGTTTTGGGTGCCACTGAAAAATTCAAAATTACAGACTACCTAAATGATCTTTCCAAAAATGATTTTGGAGAAGTGCATTCCTGTGAAATAGATGAAGCAGATTTCTATGTCGGTTCATATTCAATTGGTGACCGTACCCGTGCTTTTTTAAAGGTACAGGACGGCTGTGATTATAAATGTACCTACTGTACCATTCCATTAGCGAGAGGAATTTCTAGAAGTGATACGTTGGGTAACGTGCTAAATAATGCTGCGGAAATCTCCGAAAAGGGGATTAAGGAAATTGTTTTAACCGGAGTAAATATTGGTGACTACGGAAAAGGGGAATTTGGTAATAAAAAACACGAACATACATTTTTTGAATTGTGTGAAGCTTTAGATGAAGTTTCGGGGATTGAGCGCTTGCGGATTTCTTCTATAGAACCCAATCTGCTGAAAAATGAAACGATTGATTTTGTTGCCGATTCAAGAACCTTTGTACCCCATTTTCATATACCATTACAAAGCGGAAGCAACGATTTGTTAAAGCTAATGCGCCGCCGATATATGAGCGAATTATATGCAGATAGGGTGAAGCGTATTAAAGGTGCAATGCCACATGCATGTATTGGAGTAGATGTTATTGTAGGATTTCCCGGGGAAACAGAAGAGCGCTTTCTAGAAACCTATAATTTCTTAAATGAATTGGATATTTCCTATTTACACGTTTTTACCTATTCGGAAAGAGACAATACCCCGGCCGCCGAAATGGACGGCGTAGTACCGCTAAAAGTGCGTAAAAAACGAAGTAAAATGCTACGGGGCCTTTCAGCAAAAAAAAGAAGGGCTTTTTATGAAAGTCAGTTAGATAGCACTCGAACAGTTCTTTTTGAAGGCGAAAACAAGAAAGGGTACATTCACGGCTTTACCGAAAATTATGTAAAAGTAAAGGCTCCCTGGAATCCAGAATTAGTCAATACGCTTCATACAATCCAACTTACTGAAATTGATGAAGACGGTTTAGTGCGTTTTGAGTTTGTGAATGAAAAGGCGATGGCGAGCTAGATGCTAATTCCTACAGGTAGTAAATCCCTGTATTTGCGTCTATTTTTGCGCATAAAACCTGCGATTTCTGGACTTGTTGGGACAAGGCTTATACCTCGATCTTTTACTTCGTCAAATACAGCTTTAATAAAAATATCTCTAAACCCTTGATCTTCTAAATCTTCGGGCATATCATATTTAGTTAAAAAAATCTTTCGATCTTGGAGCGCATATTCTATCCGAGCCATATTATCTCCAATTTCAAGTTCAAATTGTCTTAAAAACTCATTGTCTGTTATTTCTACATCTTCAATCATGGGAGTTATGTTTTAATAATTAGTTCATTGGTACTTCAATCAATAAAACGTGACTGTTTTTATGGGCAGTTATAGCAATAGTATCTGTATCCCAAATGCCTATGGCATCACGTTTGCTAAGTGTTTCATTATCAACAAGAATAGTGCCGCTTATTACAAAAACGTAGACACCGTGGGATTTGTTATGCAATGAATAATTAGTTTCAGTTGTTTCTGAAAATTTACCAATACTAAAATAGGCTTGTTGGTGTATCCATAATTCATTTTCTTGTGCCTCAGACTTAGGTTTTATAATAGTGCTAAATGAATTATCATGTAATAAAGGTGCAATTTTTTTCTGATCGTATCGAGGTGAAACATCTTCTTTTTCAGGGATTATCCATATCTGAAAAAGTGTAACGGGTTCTGTGGTACTTGCGTTAACTTCGCTATGTTCAACACCAGTTCCCGCACTCATTACCTGTATATCACCAGATTCAATTATACCATTGTTTCCCATAGAATCTTGATGCTTTAATGCACCCGATTGTGGAATGGTAACAATTTCCATGTTTTTATGAGGATGTTTGCCAAAACCCATAGACGCATCTACTTGGTCATCGTTTAACACACGAAGTTTACCAAACTGTATACGTTCGGGATTAAAATAATTAGCAAAACTGAAAGAATAGTTGGCTTGTAACCAACCAAAATTTGCTGTTCCACGATTTTCAGCGGGATGTAAAATCTTTTTCATACGCTCCAATAGCTATAAGATAATAGTATCTTTGCCTAACAAAGTTACAAAAAATACCTCGTTGAAACGCAATCATTTTCAATAATCCTGTATGGCTACTAAAATAACACACGTTTACTTTGTCCCTGGAATGGCTGCCGGAAGAGAAATTTTTAAAAATATTAAGCTTCCCGAAGACCGTTTTAAAATGCATATTCTAGAATGGTTAATTCCAGAAAAAAATGAACCTATTGAGTTGTATGCCAAACGGATGGCAGAACGAGTAAAAGAACCTAACTCGGTATTGGTTGGTGTGTCTTTTGGTGGGGTCGTGGTGCAAGAAATGGCACAGTATCTTACCTTGAAAAATTTAATTATTATTTCGAGTGTGAAATCTAAAAAAGAATTGCCCACGCGGATGAAATTTGCTCGTAAAACGGGTGTTTACAAATTAATACCAACTCGATTGGTGTTGAGTGCCGATGATCTCACGAAATTTTCAGTAGGGCCTCGATCTAAAAAAAGACTTCAGCTATATCAAGATTTTCTTCACGTTCGGAATAAACAATATTTAGATTGGGCGATAAAAAATATGGTGCAGTGGCAACGTAAAGAGCCCTTAGAACAAGTTGTGCATATTCATGGTCTGTCTCTTATACACATCTCCGAGCCCACGAGACCTCTCTACATCTCGT
>CAJXPE010000282.1 GCA_913057965.1 uncultured Marixanthomonas sp.
AGAGGTCTCGTGGGCTCGGAGATGTGTATAAGAGACAGATGTCTCTATGGGTGGTTTTGATACGCATGCAAATCAAGCAGATAGACAAAAACGTTTATTAAGTACTTATAGTGAATCTATGGAAGTATTTGTAAATGAGTTAAAACAAAACGATACGTTTAAGGATACACTTATTTTAACCTTTTCTGAATTTGGTAGACGTGTGCAACAAAACGCAGCAGGAGGAACAGATCATGGAGCAGCTAATAACGTATTTATTATTGGTGAGAATCTTAAATCAAAAGGGTTTTATAATGAATTACCTGATTTAGCTAATTTGGATGCTAATAGAGATATTATTCATACTGTAGACTTTAGATCTGTGTATGCCACTATTTTGGAAAAATGGCTTCAAGTAGATGATGCGGTTATCCTAAATAAGTCTTTTAGCAAGCTAGATTTCATAAATTAATATTTGGTTCAAGTTTAATTAAAAAAATCAATAATCTAAAGTCTACGTTATGAATAATGATTATATTAAATTAAATAATTTCATTAATAAGTGTACATAAAACAGAACGTGATTTTCAAAAATAACAGATGGCAGCCCAGTGATTGTATTAAAAAAAATGCAAGCACAGAGCTCATAACCCGAAGGTCACTGGTTCGAGTCCAGTTCGAACTTCAAGCTTTACCGATAACAGGATATCATTAAATTTTTTAGGCATATTATTATAATATCGTTGAATTACTGATCCAAAGCTAAGTAACATAACGGTCTGTTATACTGCTCTTTCGTGAAAAACTCCAGGCACTATAACGCCATTATGTAAAATAGCCGCACATCCAACGCGCACCTTGGTAATTAGTAATAATCCACAGATAGCTTAAGAACATGCAGTACTTGTTGCATTGTTTTTATAAATGCTAGCTTAGTTTCAATATAAAAAGAATAGAAACAAGAAAATACAATCACAAAAATGTATTTCTAAAGCACTTATAAAATCAAAAAAAGCCAATAAGAGTATAAAGTTTTATTTGTAAAGAAAGAAGTAAAGTTGTTTTCACTAAAAGCAGTTGCTGATAAGGTTTCTTAAAATAAAATAGTCAGTAGAGATGGTTTCGTTATTAAAAAGAGATTTGTAAAACAACCACTTTTAACAAAAACAAGCAAAGAAGTAGCTTATAATAAATAAAAAGTTACACACTTATTCTCGCTGCTGCCATCGCACTAGGTATGTTAATTATTGTTTTTTTAGTCCTTACCTCATTCATACTGCACAAAACCATCACTAAGTTCGCAAACTCCTTATCTCAAGTATTTGTTTGTCTCATTTCGTTAAGAATTAAAAAACCCCGCAATCCCCACCTCCCTTTTAAAGTTGTAGGTTACAGCAATTAGCAATGTTCTCCATGTGCCTGCGGTAGGTTCATTACATTCAATCAATACACCTCAGTGCTTCCTTTCATACAGCAACTTCGGTTTCCTTTCATTCATTTTATTCACCCACCTCAACACCGCGCATAAAAAAAGAACGTTTCTCTTAAAACGTCCTTTATTTATTTTTTCCAGCTACTAACATCACTAATTACCTCCACCTACGCACTTTGCCCCGTAAAGTTGTTTTTTATCCTATTCTTTCATACCTATTATTTAGTAAGGTTTTATAAGATAGTTTCATCACATCAGACAAAAAGGAGGATTCAATTAATTGAATAGCTTTAGTTTTGTTTTTTAGCATGCGTTTAAAAACACCTTTAATTTGTTTATCTGTCAATCCTAAGTCAATCCCTAATTGTTCAAAATGTTCTTTTTTTAGCTTACTTTTTTTTCCAGCAAGTGTCAAAGCAAGTTCTTCTGTGTCTTCTGGCAAAAGAATCGTAACATTTAACAAGTCATAAGCAGGTGCTAATTTCCAGCCAGAATCACTTTCAATCATAGAGTAGTTCTTCAAATGCATATCATTATTACCTGTCAAAAAACTAAACAAAGCCAATTCAAAAAAGAAGATTTTATCTAATAAGGTATTACTAGAATAGCGCCCTATTGCTTTTCCAACTTTTTCCATAGAGCTTTTGTATTTATCAAATGCTTCTGTAACCTGAAAGAGATCCAACATATGTATTTTAGCACCTTCTTTTGTCCGATCTATTCTTTTAGTAATATAAGAGAGTTCGCCAGAAGCTAGTCGTATCAAGCTAGAGGGCACAACACCCAATCCAAAAGCTTCAGCAATGCGCATGGTCAAGTGTTCATTCTCTGGCATTTCTCTAAATTGTGGTGTAGGTGGTTTAAAAATATAGTGTCCCCCTAAAGCACCAACAACGGTAAGTCTTGGAGTCTCTTTTGTTGTAGAATCTGTAACTAAAGACATCGATAATTTTGGTTGCACTCCAGGTACAGCTATACTTCGTGACACAACATTTTTCGCTAATGTTCCCATCTCTTCAAGGCTATAAGTTATGCTTGGTGGGGTAGTGGTTCCAAAGAACTCGAATGCACATTTTTCATGAAAATCAATTTCACTCTCTAAGGCTTTGTAACAATATAAACAGTTCTTTTTATACATCATCTTGTTCAGTTATGGGTACAATACTAACAGCTCCTATGCAGTCTTGACAACAAGTCAATAACAAACCCATACGGTCATTCGATTTAATTTTCCAATTTTTGGTAGCAATATCTAATAACCATCCTTCAGGGATTAAACCTTCAAAAAAAGGAAATAAGCGATTACTGATATAAGGTGCTGTTCTCACAAGTATACTAAAAGTAATAAATGCTTTCGGATGATTTTCAACATAGGTTGCGTCATACGTAAAAACATAATCCCCTTCATCGGTTTCTGTAATCGTTCCTGCTAAAGCTTCTTTGTAATATACGTTACCTTGTCTCATGTGCTATTTTTTGTACTGTTGCCAATTCATGTCCAAACATCGCCAAAACCAAATTCACTTTTTCTAAATTCAAATTGGTTTTACCTTGTTCTATTTTTCGTACTACCGTTAAAGCAACACCTGCACGTTCTGCAAATTCTTCTTGCGTCAGGTGTACTTCTTTTCTTCGAGTCTTTACAAATTCTGATAATAGTTTCATTATATGCTTTTAGATATAAATACAAACAAATATAGTAAATTATATGTATTTAAGTATAATTAATACAAATAATCTCTTTTTATATGTTTTTAAATATAGTTATGATGGTAGAAGAATAAAAATAAAAACAAAAAAAGATAGCAAAACCTGTCTCTTATACACATCTCCGAGCCCACGAGACCTCTCTACATCTC
>CAJXPE010000283.1 GCA_913057965.1 uncultured Marixanthomonas sp.
TAATAGAATATTACATTATATTAACAATTTAATAAATAAAATAGATGAAAACAAAATTACTTATTTTATGTTCATTAATTTTAATGTTTAGCCTAGGTGCATACGCACAGACTACTACTTCAAAAATTAGTGGAAGCATAACAGAAAAAACGGGGGAAGCTTTGTTTGGAGCAAATATTATAGCGCTTCATACTCCTACAGGTACTTTATCAGGAGCTACAGCTCAAGATAACGGGCGGTATACATTATCTAATTTAAGAATTGGAGGCCCATATACGATTACAATTAGTTATGTTGGTTTTGAAAGTCAAAAAATAAACAATGTTTTTTTGACTTTAGGAAAAACAACTAATATTGATGCGGTATTATCAAATGATACAAACATGTTAGATGAAATTGTTATTAGTTCGGGTAAAAATACTGTTTTTAATAATGGAAGAACTGGAGCACAAACAAGTATTCGCTCTAAGGATTTAAGAACATTACCTACAATTTCTCGATCTGCGTCAGATTTTACACGTTTAGATCCTTCGGCTTCTGGAGGTTCTTTTGGGGGTAGAAATGATCAATATAATAACTTTACTTTAGATGGTTCTATCTTTAATAATCCTTTTGGATTAGACGCTGCAACTCCGGGAGGACAAACCGCTTCTCAGCCAGTATCTTTAGATGCAATAGAGCAAATTTCTGTTTCTACAGCACCATATGACGTAACTTTATCTGGTTTTACAGGAGCTTCTGTAAATGCAGTAACAAAGAGTGGTACAAATGCAGTTTCAGGAACTGTTTATGGCTTTTTCAGGAATCAGGATTTTACTGGAGGTAAAATTAAGGGAGAAAATATTTTCGTTCCACAATTAAGACAATCTCAATCAGGGGTTAGTGTTGGAGCACCAATTATAAAAGATAAGCTTTTTATCTTTGTAAATTTTGAAGAAGTTAAAAGAACGGACTTAGGTCAATCTTGGCTTCCAAATACTGGCTCGAATAGCATTAATGAATCTAGAGTTTTAAAAGCAGATCTAGCTGAGGTGCAAAGTGCATTAGCAGGTATAGGATATAACACAGGAGGTTATGAAGGGTTTACACATGATTCTAATAGTTCAAAAGGATTATTTAAATTAGACTGGAACATTAATAAAGACAATCGTGTATCATTCGTTTATAACTTTTTGAATGCTTCTAGAGATTTACCTGCACATCCAACGGCATTAGGTTTTAGAGGTCCTAGTTCTCAAATGTTACAGTTCGAAAACACTGGGTATCAAATTAATAATAATTTAAAGTCTTTCTTAGTAGAATTAAATTCTACTCTAGATGAAAATATAACCAACAAGTTACAAGTTGGTTACACCCATTTTGATGATTTTAGAAACCCTAAATCAGCACCGATGCCTGCGTTTAGAATTCAAGATGGTAGTGGAGGAAATTATATTATTGCAGGACATGAACCTTTTTCAATCCATAATAAATTAGATCAAAAAGTTTTTCAGATAACAAATAATTTAAATATAGCTAAAGGTGATCATAATTATACCGTTGGTTTTTCTTTTGAAAAATTTGAATTTGATAATTCATTTAATTTAGGCGTATATGGTTTAGGTGATAGCCGAGGTTATGTAGGTGCTTTTGGTGGTGATTTTGCTAATATGGATGGTTTTAGAGCAGGAATATCTAGCGGTTTGTTAGCAGATGCTTTTGCTGCGGCTCAAAACACTTTTAACAATAAGAATGCTAATAATTCTTGGGCATTAGCAGAAACAAACGTAGGTCAATTAGCATTTTATGTGCAAGATGATTGGAATATTAATGACAATTTTAAATTTTCTTATGGAGTCCGTTTTGATAAACCATTGTTTTTCGACTCTGCTCAAAAGGCACAAGACGTTATTGACGGAACACCAGATTACTTTCCTGGAATTCCTTATATAAATCCTAATTCAGGACAAGTACAGCAATTGAGTAATACTCAAATGCCATCTAACGATTGGTTGGTTTCTCCTCGTTTAGGATTTAATTATGATGTGAACGGCGATAGTTCTATTCAACTTAGAGGTGGTACCGGTTTATTTACAGGACGTTTTCCTTTTGTTTGGTTAGGTAACCAAATTGGAAATCCAAATTTTTGGTTTCAACAAAATGTAGATCCGGATTACAAATTCCCACAAGTTTGGAGAACTAGTTTTGGAGCAGACGTAAAACTAAAGGATGGTACCATTCTAACAACAGATATTGCTTATACTAAAGATATTAATGGTGCGCACGTTCAAAATTGGGGGTTAACGCCACCAACAGGAACTTTACTAGGCGTAGATTCAAGAGCGGTTTACACAAATAATGATCGTGTAGTTGGTGCTTACGGAAGTCAAGCTAATGCATATGTATTTACAAATTCAGATAAAGGAAGAACCCTTAATGCATCATTAAAAGCACAAAAAACATTTGACAATGACTTGTACTTAATGGCAGCTTATAATTTTTTAGATTCAAAGGATGTAAATTCTATTGAAGCAGAAATAACAGGAGATGCTTTTGCTTTTAATCCCGTTTTATCCAATGCGAATAGCGCTACATTAGCGCATTCAAGATATGGAGATAGACATCGTTTTATAGCAGTTGCAGCTAAATCTTGGAATTATGGTGCAAACAACGAATGGACTACTACACTTTCTTCTTTCTATGAATTAGTAAAAGGAGGTCGTTTTAATTATACGTATGCAGGAGATATTAATAACGATGGATCTAATTTAAATGATTTAATATATATTCCTACTACTTCAGAAATAGGTCAAATGGCCTTTAGCACTGCAACTGATGCTAGTAATTTAGAAAATTTTATTCGTCAAGATGACTACTTACAGGGCAGAAGAGGGCAATACGCAGAGCGTTATGGAGCTCTTACACCTTGGAGAAGTAAAATGGATGTGAAGTTTATTCAAAATTTAAAAATAAAGGATAACAATTCGTTAGAGTTTAGTATTGATATTTTGAATTTTGGTAACTTATTAAATTCTGATTGGGGTTTAGTTCAGCAGCCAAACGCTGTGCAACCTATAGGTGTTTCAGTAGATGCTGGTGGAAGCCCAACGTATAGCTTTAATTCTAATTTAAAAGAAACATTTGTATATAATTCTACATTAATTTCGAGATGGCAAATGCAATTTGGATTGAGATATTCATTTTAATTAAAATAAAATTTAGATATTTGAACCGCCCATAATAGGGCGGTTTTTTTTTACTATAAATTATGAAATACAGACAA
>CAJXPE010000284.1 GCA_913057965.1 uncultured Marixanthomonas sp.
GTGTCAGTTTCCGTAAAGAAAAATTTATTGAGTATGGCGGCCCTAATGGTGGTGATGGCGGCGATGGCGGCGATGTGTTTTTGATCGCTGACGAAGGCTTAAACACCTTAATCGATTATCGTTTTGAACGTTTTCATCGTGCTAAGCGTGGCCAAAATGGTCAACCACAAAACTGTACGGGTAAAGGCTCTGACGATTTGGTATTAAAAGTACCTGTTGGTGGAATTACAGCTATTAGTGGTAAATCAGGCATTGGAAAAACCACCTTAGTGAAAGACATCTTGATTCCGAGTATTGAAACAGGCCAGCCTGTGAATTGTGAAAGTATTGCCTTCCCTAAAAATTACAAAGAAGCGCATTACTTTGAGCCTAAAAAGCTACGATCACATTCGAATACGTTATTAGTTTCTTATTTGAACCTGCTAAACAACATTAGTAAAATTTTTGCAGCTGAAACCGGCTTAAAGGCCAAGGACTTTTCCTATAAAACCAAGAGCAGTCAGTGTCCAAGTTGCAAAGGAAAAGGTTTTATTGAAACTAGCTTGGATGTAGCTGCCAATGTGATTGAAACCTGTGAGCTGTGTAAAGGGCAACGGTATCAGTCGCACATTTTAATGCATACCGTTCGTTCTAAAAATATTGCGGAGGTACTTTCCTTAAATATCATGGAGTTAAGTGATTGGTTAGAAGAAAATGAGGTATCTCCTAAAACGCTTCAACTTTTAAATCAATTAGAAGAAATTGGGTTGGCACATCTCAGTTTAGAGCAACCAGTACAATCTCTTTCCTCTGGTGAAAAGCAACGATTATTGTTGTTGAACTGGCTGCAAGATCAAACTACCGATTCACTTTATATTTTAGATGAACCCAGCACCGGATTACATTATGCTGATATAGATCTGTTGTATGCGATCCTCAAAAAACTTAGTAAAGCTAATGATATTCTTATTATTGATCATAACCCGTATTTATTAGAGAAAATAGGAGTTGGGGTCGTTTTAGGATGATTTACTTCCCGATGCAAAAGTTTGCAAAGATATTACCTAAAAGCTCGTCATTGCTTATTTCTCCGGTGATTTCTCCAAAGTAATACAACGCTTGACGAATGTCGATAGCCATTAAATCACTGCTTAAGTTGCTGTCAATACCTTGTTGTACTTTATGAATTTCTTCTAAGGCTTTTAATAGCGAGTCGTAATGACGCGTATTGGTTACAATGGTTTCGTTGTTTCGTAATGCGCCCGTATTTACAAAATCGAGTAGGGTCGTTTGTAGTTCTTCAACGCCTTCGCCTGTTTTAGCAGAAAGTAATTTCACATCCGGAATTTCAGAAGTAAGGTTTGAAATTTGTTCTTTTGAAAGTTGGTCTATTTTATTGGCAATTATGACCAATGGCTTTTGTGGAAATCGGTTTCTTATCTTTTCTATTTCAACCTTTCTTTTCTTAATGATATCGGTACCGCTCGTCATTTGCATACCATCTACAAGCAAAATAACAACCTGAGCTTGCTCCATTTTTTCAAAGGTCTTTTTGATGCCTAAGCCTTCAATAGTATCGGTCGTTTCGCGGATCCCTGCAGTGTCAATAAACCGGAAGCCGATTCCGCCAATGGTAATTTCATCTTCAATGGTGTCACGCGTAGTACCTGCGATGTCGCTTACAATGGCTCTTTCTTCGTTTAGCAATGCGTTTAACAACGTAGATTTACCAACGTTGGGTTCGCCTACAATGGCAACAGGAATCCCGTTTTTAAGCACATTTCCCGTAGCGAATGAGTCGATCAATCTTTTTAAAACGTTTGTGATTCGTGTTATTAATTTCTGAAATTCGTCCCGGTTGGCAAATTCTACGTCTTCTTCGGCAAAGTCTAATTCTAATTCAATGAGTGAAGCGAAGTCTAACAATTCTTGTCGCAGTTGTTTTATTTCCGAAGAAAATCCGCCGCGCATTTGTTGAATGGCCAACTGATGCGAAGCTGCCGAATCACTGCTGATTAAATCGGCTACTGCTTCAGCTTGGCTTAGATCCATCTTTCCGCTTAAAAAAGCACGTAGGGTAAACTCACCAGCTTGTGCCATTCGGCAACCCTTCCGAAGGCATAATTGGATAATTTCTTGTTGAATATAGCTACTACCATGACACGAAAACTCTACTACATTTTCGCCTGTATAACTGTTTGGATTTTTAAAAACAGTCGCTAACACTTGATCGATCACACGAGTACCGTCCATTATATTACCTAAATGTACGGTGTGCGTTTTCTGCTTCGTTAAATCTTTCCCTGAAATAGAGGAAAATAAATTAGCAGCAATGGTAATGGCATCGTTGCCTGAAAGTCTAATTATGGCAATGGCTCCTGCACCTGAAGGGGTGGCTAATGCAACGATTGTATCTGTATGTGTCATAGACTGCAAAAGTACATAATTCCTTTTTTCGATTGGTCTGTGTGTAACATTTTATCACTTTTCACTACTTATATAGTATATCAATCAAAATCATTCAAAAAATGGAAGTAATCAATCCCACACCACAACAAGCCGAGTACACCACGGCAAAACGAACCGACAATCAATTATTGGTCATTACACACGTTTCGCAACTGCTAACTTATGTCACGGGATTTGGCGGACTAATAGTACCGTTAATTCTTTGGCTTACTCAAAGGGACAAAGTAGTAGGAATGGACGAGCATGGGAAAGCCATCGTTAATTTTCAACTGACTTTAATACTGTTGACAATCATTAGCATTCCGGCCATATTATTATTAGGATTAGGTATTTTAATGCTCATTTTTATAGGTATTGTTGCGTTTGTACTGCCTATTGTAAATGCAGTACGGGCTAGTAATAATGAAGCGCCAAGTCTGTTTATGACGATTCGGTTTATTTCATAAAACAAGTGGATAATAGATAAATTTTAAGATGAAACTAAACTGGAAGAAAGGAACATTTTCAAACACGTATAAGCTGTATTCTAATGGAAGGGAAGTAGGTGAACTTGCGGAAAAATCCTTTTCTTCAAATGCTATTGGAATACTTTTAAATAAGAAGTTTAGGTTTGAAACCAGTGGCTTCTTGAAACAAACAACCAATATTATTGACATTGAAAGCAATAAAAAAGTAGGGGACATTACTTATAATGGTTTTTGTTCAAAAGCTACGGCCACTTTTAACAATGATACTTTTGCTGTCTCTTATACACATCTGACGCTGCCGACGACTCCTTACGTGTAGATC
>CAJXPE010000285.1 GCA_913057965.1 uncultured Marixanthomonas sp.
ATCTACACGTAAGGAGTCGTCGGCAGCGTCAGATGTGTATAAGAGACAGGTTAAGTATTGCTTCTAGGTACGTATTGAATACAGGACTCTCGCTAATTATAATTTGGTTGGTTTTTAAAAAAATGGAAATTTTAAAATTATCCATCCTGTTATATGGTTTATTATTTGTTTTACTTATAACAGCCTATTTGTTGTTATTGTTCTTTTATGAAGAAGGAAAGTACTTGCCTCTTTTTTATGTGCGTCGCTTTTTAATTCAGCCCTTGTTTTTATTAATCTTGTTACCTGCATTTTATTTTCAGAAAAAAGCATAAAGCAATTTTGTATCTTTGAGAAAATTAATTTTTGAAGAAAATAGTTATGAAAAAATACAGATTCCTTACCATTTTATTATTAGTAATTACGTTTGTTTCTTGTGCTGATAATAAGAAAAAAAACGAACCGGAAATTAAAACAGTTGAAACAAAAGCCGAAAGTAAAACCTATGCAGCTGATGAAGTCGCTGCCGAGTTTAAAGACGAAAAAATAGCTGGAGTATTTAAACAATACATAGAACTTAAAACAGCATTGGTTAATACCAATGCAGAAAAAGCATCTCAAGAAGCCTCAAACTTAATGACTGCTTTTGCTAATGCAGGAGTGGATAAAGTTGCATTACAAGCTGCACAGAATATTGTAGAAAGTGATGATATTAAAAAACAGCGAACTGCTTTTGTGGCTGTCACTACTGAAGTCGAAAAAATGATGGAGAATGCGTTATCTTCCGGAACAATATATAAGCAATACTGCCCGATGGCTTTTAATAATAAAGGTGCATATTGGCTTAGTGAAAGTAAAGATATTATGAATCCATATTTTGGAGATAAGATGCTAAAATGTGGCCGTGTAGATGCTGAAATACAATAGGTACTTACTGTTTCTTAACTTAAATACAAGTGTCTTGCAGTCAGTAGAATGACACTTTTTTATAAGAAGAAAAAAGCTACAAAAATGTTTAGTTAAATTTTAGCTAACGACGTACAAGCAATCTATTTCTGTTGTACATTTATTCTATTCTAAAATTAGAATATTATGGAAAAACAAAAGTCAAATAGTAAGCCAATGCCTGCAAAGGCACAGCCTAAACAACAGGCTAAAAAGGCTCCACAGACTGCTGCTAAGAAGAAGTAATTTGTGGCTGGTTTATTTCGGATAAACCGTTATATTAAAACTTAATGAGGAGAAAAGACCACCCTTAAAAAAGGTGGTTTTTATATTTTTAAGAAGAGGTGAAAAAGATATAGCATATATTAAACAAAAGGCCTTCGTTTCAAAACGAAGGCCTTTAGTATTATAAATGACTTTTGTCATTAATTACTTATGCGATTTGCCATTACATCATGCCTGGCATGCCACCACCCATTGGAGGCATTCCGCCACCGCCGTCGTTGTCTTCTTTAATATCAACTAAAGCACATTCGGTAGTTAAGATCATTCCAGCTACAGAAGCCGCATTTTCCAATGCGATACGTGTAACTTTCTTAGGATCGATAATTCCTGTTTTAATCATATCTACATATTCTTCTGTTTTGGCATCATAACCGAAGTTTTTCTTACCCTCTAACACTTTATTGATTACAACAGAACCTTCACCGCCTGCATTTTCAACTATAGTACGTAAAGGTGCCTCAATAGCGCGTGCTACAATTTGGATACCTGTAGATTCATCTAGTGTTTCTGTGGTAAGTTTCTCCAGTTTTTTAAGTGCACGTACAAGCGCTACACCACCACCGGCAACAATACCTTCTTCCACAGCCGCACGGGTTGCGTGAAGTGCATCATCTACACGGTCTTTCTTCTCTTTCATTTCCACTTCAGAAGCAGCTCCTACATATAATACCGCTACACCACCAGCTAATTTAGCCAAACGTTCCTGTAGTTTTTCTTTATCGTAATCGCTTGTTGTCGTTTCAATCTGCGCTTTTATTTGACCTACTCTCGCTTTGATGTCATTTTTATTTCCGCCACCGTTTACAATTGTTGTATTGTCTTTGTCAATGGTTACATTTTCAGCAGAACCTAACATATCAACAGTTGCGTTTTCAAGTGTAAAACCACGTTCTTCGCTAATTACTGTTCCTCCAGTTAAGATTGCGATATCTTCCAACATTGCTTTTCTGCGGTCTCCAAATCCTGGTGCTTTTACAGCAGCAATTTTAAGACTTCCGCGTAGTTTATTTACGACTAAAGTAGCTAAGGCTTCGCCTTCTACATCTTCAGCAATAATCAATAAAGGTTTTCCTTGTTGTGCAACTGGTTCCAATACAGGAAGTAAATCCTTCATATTGGTGATTTTCTTATCAAAAAGAAGAATCATTGGATTTTCCAATTCCGTTTGCATTTTTTCACTATCCGTTACAAAGTAAGGTGATAAGAATCCACGGTCAAACTGCATTCCTTCTACAACATCTACGTAGGTTTCAGTTCCTTTTGCTTCTTCTACCGTGATAACACCTTCTTTACCAACTTTACCAAAAGCTTTGGCAATTAAATCACCAATTTGCTCGTCGTTGTTAGCCGAAATAGAAGCAACTTGCTTTATTTTATCGGAAGAATTACCCACTTTAGTGGTTTGTTTCTCAAGATCTGCCACAATCGCTTCAACAGCTTTGTCGATACCGCGCTTTAATCCATTGGATTCGCACCTGCAGCAACGTTTTTAAGTCCTTCTTTAACGATTGCTTGTGCTAAAACAGTTGCGGTTGTTGTACCGTCACCAGCAAGATCATTGGTTTTTGAAGCGACTTCCTTTACCATTTGAGCACCCATGTTTTCAAGAGCGTCTTCTAGTTCAATTTCTTTCGCTACAGTTACACCATCTTTTGTTACTTGTGGTGCACCAAAAGATTTACTAATGATTACGTTACGACCTTTAGGTCCTAATGTTACTTTAACTGCGTTTGCCAATGCATCTACACCACGTTTAATCGCGTCCCGTGCTTCTACATCAAATTTTATGTCTTTTGCCATATTAAAAATCTTTGATTTTTTTAAACTTCCTAGAAAGAAAGTTTTATGTTATTAAACTTGTCTATTTTTTCTGAAAAACTATTCTTAAATAATCGCAAGAATATCATCTTCTCGCATGATAAGATCTGTCTCTTATACACATCTCCGAGCCCACGGAGACCTCTCTACATCTCGTATGCCGTCTTCTGCTTGAAAAAAA
>CAJXPE010000286.1 GCA_913057965.1 uncultured Marixanthomonas sp.
TACGAGATGTAGAGAGGTCTCGTGGGCTCGGAGATGTGTATAAGAGACAGAATGTGCAGTAACCGTTGCGGGCAAACCACAAACCACAGTACGATTAACAGAGAACAAAACTGTAAACTCATCATCCAATGCGGGGGCAAAACCTAAATTAACTATTATGGTGCCGTTCATATCAAATGGACCTCCATAATCTGCTTCTATCACGTCGTATTCGGTTTCTGGGTTATTTCCGTTTAAATCAACCTCCAGTCGCGCATTTGCATCTTGCCTGTAACCGTTATAGATAAATATTTTGTTGGCGCCCGGCCCCGATGAAAACAATCCGTGATTTATCATGAGTTCGCCTGCGTTCAAATCCAGTTGCCCTGTACCCAGAAAAGTTCCATCTATAGTGTTATTGATAGAGACTACGCCAATGGAAAAAGTTACGTGATTAGGTCCGTAGTTAAACATTCCGCTATTTGTGAAGTTTACGCCCAGACCTACATCGTTAGTGATATTTATTGTTCCGCCATTATTCTGCAGCGTTTCTGCGCCTGTATTTGCATTGAATCCCAAACCAATATTCATAATACCCGTTGATTCATTTATAATCTCCGACCCATCCCACAAGCCCCAAGAAGTGTTATTTGCTGAAAGTACGCTATTGAATTCTGCGTTGTTAATGATGGTTAGATTTTTTATCACTTTACCCAATCCACCTCCATCATTGGTTATATTAAATTTTGAATTGTTAATTATTGTACCGCCACCCTCAAGTGAACCGAAGTAGAAAGTTAACCCATTTCCGCCGAGATTATTGGTTAGTGTGCCGATAACCTTAAAGATATTATTGCCTGTGCCTACAAGGCCAAAGGCACCGTCTATTTGTCCATTAAAAGTACCTCCCAAAGTAAAATCGCCTAACCAAAAAGTAGCATCTTGCGCCACATTATAGATGCCATCCTGTAAATAATTAAAATCACTATTGGCACCTGTAGCCCAAGAAAGAAAACCATTTTCTACGCTAATTGTTCCATTATTATTTTCAAGAATCACGCCTAAGGATAGGTTTCCAGGATTGATATTTCTAATAGTTCCGCCATTATTAATTATTTTGTCATCAGTAGAGCCAGAGGTCATTCCCAGCCCATCAAACGTTATCGTTCCGGTTGCGGTATTTGTAATGGTAGCCCCTCCTGAAATGTATGTAGGATTATTTGGAACCTCGCTCAACAAAGTAGCATTGTTAATAATGGAAATATTGTTGATGACTCGACTTAGAGCCTGGGCCCCAGAGAATGAAAATACCGAATTATTAATGAGTGTGCCCCCGC
This sequence comes from uncultured Marixanthomonas sp., assembly GCA_913057965.1. Lineage (GTDB taxonomy): Bacteria > Bacteroidota > Bacteroidia > Flavobacteriales > Flavobacteriaceae > Marixanthomonas. The sequence continues at coordinate 1,317 of CAJXPE010000286.1, forward strand.
CTACAATATTTCCAAAATTAAAAATAATAGTGCCTTCATTGGTAACTGTCTTTCCCGTTGGGATTGTAACTTCGTTAAATATATTGCCCGGGACTTGTGGTGGATTCCAATTGTTGGGGTCATGCCAAGTAGTGCCATCGCCGTTTCCTGTAAATTCAAAATTCTGTGCCGAAATGGTTAAGCAAAAAATACTCAATACCGAAAATAATAGAAATCGTTTCATAATTAATGGGTTTTTAAAATTTAAAATTCAGTCAAAAAAAAAACACTCCAATACCGTCATCTTTACATGAAAGAGTAGAAAGGGAGTGCTTTGTTAGTTGAAGTAAAACTAATCGTATGAAAAAGATGAATTATCCCGATTTTTGCAGAATATCATAAATCAGGACTTATTTTATTGTTCTTTTTTAAACTGAAGCGGGGTAAGTCCTGTATATTTCTTAAAACAAGCGTGGAAAGCAGATTTTGAGTTGAAGCCAGCCTCAAGACCTATAGCGACCAAGGTATAATTTTCAAATTCGGGATTCAGCAAATAGGTCTTTGCCTCTTCTACCCGAAGCCTATTAATATATTCTGAAAAGCCCATGGACATTTCAGAATTAATGATTCGCGATAAATGACCGTTGCTAAGTTGAAGTTCCTCTGAAATTTTTTCCAAGGAAAGCGAACTGTCCAAATAGCCTTTGTTTTCTTCCACTATTTTTTGCAATTCACATATATGACTGTTTTTTATGCTTTTTTCAACAATTGAATACGGTTTTATTTCATTTCTAAAACCCCTGATTTTTTGACGTTCTTTAAAAATCCCTATTTTATAAATACCAATATAACCAAGACAATAGATTGTTATGGAAGTAGCAATGTACAATGGATATAAAATAGTATTATGGTCTATGGCATATAAATAAGTGTAAAAAATCCATAAAAGATTTAAGCCTAATAGTATAAAAAGAAGCACCTTCAACCAAGTTGTTTTTATGGGTATGATTTTAACAGAATGCTTTTTACTTTCTGTTTTATAGTTAAAACACTTATTAATAAGTACAATGATAATTACAAGAAAAAAAACAGTCGTTGCAAAATCGCCATAGGTATCTCCATAGTCTGGGACAACATTTAATATTTCAGAGATGCTTCCCTCCCAAGGTCCCAGAAATTCCAATATTTTGTAAGCTGTACTTATCAAAAACATCAGCACAAAAGGAACAAAAAGCAATTTTAATTGTGGCTTTATTTTTCTTTTTGGATACAGAAAAGCGAGCCCATAAAAAAGCAGTAAGGGTGGTATTAAAACAGACCAAGGAATATGAATTACCTTAAATAGAAAATCGGTACTTATAACCTCTGTTTCCTCTAACGAATATTGAAGGTTTGCAAAAGCAAAAGACAATAGCAACCATCCTAAGTAAAAACTGCTTTTGGACTTGTACTTTTTGGAAGTTAAAATAAAAACACCGAAAAGGACACCTTGGATTACGCCCGCCAATAATATGGCATTATATATTCCTATCTGTAAATTATTTGCCAACTTATTTATTTTGAAGTTGAAGTTTATAAAATCACGAGTTATTAGGTCGGTATATTTTTAAAATGGGGAAGAATACCTACAAGAACAAACACTTGTAACTTTTGAAAAATCAAGAAATCAACTTTATATTAATAAATATACATATTATATTCAATTATCACTTAAGTGCAATTCCCTATATTTGTCTCATTGAAAAACCAACTCATGACGGAAGCTAATTTCATCCCAAAATCCTACACCTGTCTCTTATACACATCTGACGCTGCCGACGACTCCTTACGTGTAGA
>CAJXPE010000287.1 GCA_913057965.1 uncultured Marixanthomonas sp.
CGTAAGGAGTCGTCGGCAGCGTCAGATGTGTATAAGAGACAGGGCAATAATAGCCGGAATTGCAATTTTATTGATGCTCTTAAAACTGACAGTCGTATTCAAAGCGAATTAATTAAGTGGGCAAAAGTAGCAGTCTAAAACTTAAAAGACCAACTCGTAACAATAAAAAGGGTGTTTGCTTTGCTTCGGAAAATAAATAGATTCTAATTTTTGATAACCGCGGGCTTCGTAAAATTTCTGATTTCTATCATTCTGGCTAAAGGTGTCTAAACGTACTGATGTTGCGTTGTTTTCTTTTGCTGTAGTTTCGGCAAAATCCATTAATTTTTTGGCATATCCTTTACGTTGATGTTCGGGATGAATAGCCAATCGATGTATGTAATAGTTGTTTGCATCTTCTGTTAGCCAGGTTATATCATCGTATTCCTCATCTTTTAACGTTGAAACAACAATGCTACCAATTATTTCTTCAGAAAAAGTAAGTACATAAAGTTCATCTCTATTAAAATCGCTTTCAAACGCTTCATAGGTAGGGTAATTCTCATTCCATTGAAAGATATTTTGTTTTATCATGTTGGCGGCACAGGCACGTGTTATTGTTATAATTTTATCAATTTCTGAAACTTTCGCTTTTCGAATCATTTATAAAAACTTATTTTGCATAGGAAATAAAGATACTTTTTTACGATGAAAAATATATTAGTACCCGTAGGATCTTCAGAAAATGCTGTAAGTAATTTACAATATGCCATCGATTTGGCGCAGGAAGTAGACGCGAATGTATATGTTGTTTCGGTTTTTCAAGAACTCTCGAAAGTGGGTGGGTTGACCAAAGTGAATCAGATTTTGAAAGAAGATTCTGAAAATCGCTTGGAAGAAGTGCTTTCAAAAGTAGATAAAAAAGATGTTACAGTTGTGGCGCACCCTATTAAAGGTGGTGTTTTGGAAGGCGTTGCACGATTTAACAAACACATTCCCGTAGATTTAATGGTGTTATCGCCCAGAAGTAATTCTATTAGAGAAGAAGTATACTTAGGGAATACATCGGGTAAGTTGATGAAAAGCACCAATATTCCTATTTTAATTGTTCCGGAAGGTGCAAAATTTAAACAACCGGCAACCATGTTGATGGCTTTTAAAAATGGAAACTTTAAGAAAAAGAAGACATTAGAACCGGTAAAGCAGTTTATCAAACATTTTGGAACGGAAGTAAATGTACTACACGTAGAAACACCAGACAGTACAGACGAAATGAAAGAGGTGAGCGAAAAACTGAAGAAAATACAGAACAAATATACCAAAGCTGAAAACGCAACTACTTTTCAGGCGATGTTAGAGCATTTTCAAAGCAATAATCCTGATATGCTTTGCGTGGTTCGCCGGAAACGAGGGTTCTTTAAAAAGCTTTGGGAAAAGAATGTTGTGCTTAAAAAAGAGTTTCATACCAGCAAACCTTTATTGGTTTTACAAGTACAAGATTAAAAAAAGTGTTATTTTCGCTTTTATAATTCGGGGGATTAGCTCAGTTGGCTAGAGCGTTTGGCTGGCAGCCAAAAGGTCATCGGTTCGACTCCGATATTCTCCACTTTACAAAGGCAATATCTATAAAAAGATATTGTCTTTTTTATTTGAATTAAAAACATCGAAGGAGAAGTTTATCCTGAGCTTATTTGAGATACGAAAATAATAGTCGAAGGAACTACGATATTCTCCACAGAACCGCCGAACTTTCGGTGGTTTTTTTATTTCAAAAATTGAATTGATTTTTTTACAATTTTCTCTAAAAGTGGTGGCATATTGGTTTCTTCCCAAAGATGCTTTGCTCCGAAAACGTGGTTTGCGTCTTCAATAATTTTTAACGTGCTTTTTGGGTTCCATTCGTGTATATTTTTTCCTTCCTCTACAGAAACACTAGGATCGGTATTCCCATGAATGATGAGTTGGGGAATTTCCAGATGCTCTACCGCACGTTGAATGGTTAATCTGCTCTCATTCTCTTTAAAATCGGTATAAAACTGGAAGTGATGTGGCATTTGTTGCTTAGTACGTCCATTTTCGACGTATTTAACCCCACTTTCTTTCCACTCCTTAAATTCGTCTGTGCCTTCCTTAAAACGGACTTTATAATCGCTCACGCCTGCCCAAGTGACAACTTTTTTTACTTTATCGTTTTCTTCGGCTTTAATTAATACGATTCCGCCGCCGCGACTGTGACCAATTAAGGAAATGTTTTTCACATCGGCTTCCAGCATATAGTGTTTGGTGGTTGCAAAATATTCAATGACTGTTTCTAGATCTTCTAACTCTTTGGTATAGTTATTTTCAGCGAATGCATCAAGATCTGGAAAGTCAATAGGCTCGTCAACCGTTCCACCATTGTGTGAAAAATTGAATTTTATAAAAAAGAAACCTACTTTAGCAAATGCTTCAGCAGCCAAATGCCACGCGCCCCAATCTTTAAACCCTTTATAACCGTGGCAAAAAATCACTACTGGTTTCGGTTTTTGATTTTCGTTGTAATACACATCGTACACAATGGGTTTTTGGTTCTCTCTATGCAGTATGTTGTTTTGTTCAATCATCATTATTCAATCTCTTTTTCGGTGAACGGTTCGTCCGGATTACAAATTTCAAGAATTAATCTCTTTAATTCCACAGTAAAAGTATCCAACGTATTTTGTGTAATAACCTGATCTTTTGAGCGAGCTCCTGCTTTTTCTTTTTTTCCGAATTTTAAAAATCCGCTACTGAGGTTTTTAAACGAAATAATACCTGCTTCTGCATTATTTATGGGAATTTCTTTATTCATCATTAACGCATATGCTAATATTTGAAACGCTTTACTGTATTTATAATCCAGTGTCATTTCTTCCCAATCTACTAATTCTACTTCGCTTTGAGCCACTTTTCCAGTTTTATAATCCACAATGCGCAATTGTCCGTTGTATTCATCCACGCGATCTACTTTTCCTTTAATTTTTACTGGGAACGATAGCTCTGAAATTGCTACTTCAACCTCTAGATTATTTTCAATAGAAATTATTTTAATTTCATTTCCCTTTTTTATTTCAGTAATTTCAAAATTAATAAAATTTAACACAAAATGCTTAGCAACCTCAAATA
>CAJXPE010000288.1 GCA_913057965.1 uncultured Marixanthomonas sp.
TTCTGAAACAGGTGTTTTACAGGTGTTTTCAGTACAAACGTAAATGAATGTTTCGTCTTTCACAAACCTATCTTGAAACAAAAATAGGTCCGATTTCCTGTTACTACCTGCAATTAATATATTAGGAAGGTAGTATTGGTTTAATAAGTTTATTTTTTCCGAAGCGTTATGGCCAACCACCACTACTTCGTGAAATTCTGATTGATAGTTATAGAGTAAATCGATCCAATTTGAAAACCCAATTGGATATGATGACAACTCCGACAACACATTATTTAGCATCTGCTTCGCCGTGTGCTCATAATTCTTGTCATTAAAATAGCGTGAGAGTAGAAAGAGATTTTTTGCCATCATAGAGTTAGACGCAGGAATTACATTGTCACGGTAATCTAAAGTACGCGTAATTAATTTTTCATCTTTTGAAGACGTAAAGTAGAACATGTGTTTCGCTTCATCAAAAAAGAATTTAAAGGTGTAATCTGTTAATTCTTTCGCAGTTTGTAGCCACTTTTCATCTAATGTTACTTGGTATAATGCGGTGAAAGCATCAATTACGGACGCGTAATCTTCCAAATAACCGTTTATGGTACTTTTCCCGTTTTTATAATTATGAAATAAGGCACCATCCTCTTGCAACTGCTTTTCTATGATAAAATGGGCGTTTTTTAAACCAGCGTCTAAATATTCTCTTTTCTGAAATGTTTTGTACGCATCCACGTATCCTTTTAACATCAATCCATTCCAGGAAGTTAATGTTTTATCATCCAATCGTGGTTTGGAGCGCTTGTTTCGGTGCGTTAGCAGTGTCTGTTTCCAAGCTTCTTTTTTTTGCTGAAGGGTTTCTAAAGGAATTGAAAATTGCGCACTAATCTCAGCATCGCTTTTATCACGTAGCAACACATAAGTTCCATTCTCCCACTTTCCGAAGTTATTTACATTGTAATATTCTTCGAAAATTTTAAAATCTTCCTGCAGGAGTTCTTCTAATTCCTCTTTGGTGTAGGTGTAATAAGCACCCTCTTTTAACTCTCCAGAAGCGGTTTTACTGTCAGCGTCTAAGGAAGAGTAAAAAGCGCCATTATCATCAGTTAGTATGTCTGAAACAAATTGTAGAGTCTCTTCAACCACCTCTTTATATAACGGATTCTTGGTTTCGGCAAAGGCATTGCTGTATAAACTTGCCAGTTGTGCATTATCATACAGCATTTTTTCAAAATGAGGGATGTGCCATTTTTCATCAACGCTATACCGAGAAAACCCTCCGCCAATAGCATCGTAGATTCCGCCGTGGGCCATTTGTGTTAATGTTTTCTCTACATAGTCTAATAATGATTGGTCATTATTCTGAACCGCATACCGTAGTAAAAACATGTAATTATTTGGCATCATAAATTTAGGGGCTTGCTTGTAGCCACCAAATCGATGATCAAAATTTCGATTCCATTTTTGCAGTAGGGAAGTAGTGTCAACGTTTGAAAAGTCAGCTTTTTTAGTATTTAGCTGAATTAGATCCATGTTTTTTACACCTTCTTCAAGTTTTGTTGCGTATTCTTCTAATTTTTCGGGAGTATTTTGATACACTTGTTGAATTTGCTGTAAGGCTTCAATCCATTGTTCTTTCTTAAAATATGTTCCGCCCCAAACGGGTCGTCCGTCAGGAAGGGTGACCACATTTAATGGCCAACCAGCAGCACCTGTCATTAATTGAACCGCATTAATATAAATTTGGTCAATATCGGGGCGTTCCTCCCGATCTACTTTTACTGAAATGTAATCTTGGTTCATGACCTTGGCTACCTCTTGATTTTCAAAACTTTCATGCTCCATCACATGGCACCAATGACAAGCAGCATAACCAATGCTTATAATTAGTAACTTGTTTTCTATTTTTGCTTTTGCAAGGGTTTCTTTATTCCACGCTTTCCAATACACGGGGTTTTCCGCATGTTGGAGTAGATAAGGACTGGTTTCAGTATGGAGTTCGTTTTTTGTGTTTTCCAAGATTGTTTTGTACAAATGAGTTTAAACTTCAGAAAAAGAAAATACGCTCTTGTTAAAAAACCAAAAGCGTATTTGTTTCTATTAAGAGCATTGTTTTAGCTCACTTCAAAAGTAATTTTTACATTCACGCGAAACTGGTTTACATCGTCTCCATTTACGGTACAACTTTGTTCATTTACATAAACCGACTTAATGTTTTTTACTGTTTTGCTCGCGTGTTTTACTGCTTTTCTAGTGGCATCTTCCCAACTTTTGTCGGAGTTTGCCAATATCTCTATAACTTTTAATACTGCCATGATTGTTTGGTTTTTAAATTAGGTTACCTAAGATACGATTTTGTAGCCTCAAAAACGCTCTAACAACCGTTAAAACCTTGTTATAATTGTGGTAGTATTGTTTGTAACCCTTTAAATCATACGCACTAATCTATTCAATTAGTGCGTATGATTGATTTATTATTTATTCCAAGCAAATTTTTCGAACGCCTTATCTATAGGGGTTTCGGCAATATGATTGGTATAATTACTAATTACTTTTTGAGACAAACCGAGAATAATTTCCAGAAGATGTCTTTGGTTGTAACCGGCTGCATAAAAAGTATCTAAATCGTCTTGAGATACATTACCTCGGTTACGCGTAACCGATAATGTCATTTCATGTAATGCTTGTAGTTTTTCTGAAGGCATTTCGGTTTTATTTCTCAAAGCGTCAGTAATTGAATCGTCTACTTTCATAGCTTTTGCAATGCCTGTGTGTGCTGGCACACAATAGTGACATTCGTGTTCTACATTAATGGTTTGCCAAACTACTGTTAGCTCATCATTGTTAAACGATGAGTTTACAAATAACTCATGCAAGGTTTGGTAGGCTTCAAGTAACCCTGGTGCTTCTCCCAATACGCCATGTAAATTTGGCACATAGCCATACGCGTTTTTAGACTTTTCAAGTAAGGCTTTGCTTTTCTCAGGTGCTGACTCAATCGTGTTAATTTTTAAAGTTTCATTGGTTTGTGTAGTACTCATAATGTTTGTTTTTTTGTTCTTAATTATTTAATATCTAAACAATCGTTTAGATATGAGTTAAAACTGTCTCTTATACA
>CAJXPE010000289.1 GCA_913057965.1 uncultured Marixanthomonas sp.
TACGAGATGTAGAGAGGTCTCGTGGGCTCGGAGATGTGTATAAGAGACAGACACGTTGCTTTTTAGAATTAATCAGGTTAAAACAATACACCAAAGAACAGCTCGATGTTCAGCCAGATTATTTTGAGAAATTTTCAGAAGAAAACCCAAAAGAGATTGAGTTAATTGGTCTAAAACACATCAATCTTAAAAAGGCTTCTGATAGAATAAGAAAGGAAATTGAAGCTGCGACACAGACCGAAACCATTTCTACTGAAGAAATAAAAGAGAATATTGCCACGCTTGAAGAAACAGCTTTTTCGCATCTTCATAATCACTCGCAGTTTTCTATTTTACAATCTACTTCCTCTACTCAAGACTTGGTAAATGCAGCTATTAAAAATGAAATGCCGGCTGTAGCGCTTACCGATACTGGTAACATGATGGGCGCATTTCATTTTACAAAAGCGGTAAACTCATATAACGCGGGTCTTCCAGAAGAAGAAAAACATAAAGAGTTAAAAGCAATCGTTGGGTGTGAGTTTTTTGTTTGTGAAGATCATTTAAACAAAAACCATAAGGACAATGGCTACCAAGTAGTTTTATTAGCTAAAAACAAAAAAGGCTACCACAATTTGGCCAAAATGGCTTCTATAGCCTATACCGAAGGGTTTTATTACGTGCCTCGTATTGACAAAAACGTAATTGAGAAATATAAAGAAGACATTATTGTCCTTACCGGTAGTTTGTATGGCGAAGTACCAGGAAAAATATTAAACGTAGGTGAGCATCAAGCAGAAGAAGCATTAATCTGGTGGAAAGAACAGTTTGGTGACGATTTGTATGTAGAAATCATGCGCCACAATCAAGAGGATGAAAAGCGTGTAAACACCGTTTTAATTGAGCTGGCTAAAAAGCATGAAGTGAAATTGGTGGCGTGCAACAACACATATTATATTGACAAGGAAAATGCTAATGCCCACGATATTTTACTCTGTGTAAAAGATGGTGAAAAGCAAGCTACACCTATTGGAAGAGGCCGCGGCTATCGTTATGGTTTGCCAAATGACCAATATTATTTTAAGGCGCAAGAGGAGATGAAAAATCTCTTTAAAGACCTTCCGGAAGCGATTAGCAACATTTCAGAAGTTGTCAATAAAATTGAATCGTATACGCTGGCAAGAGACGTTTTGCTTCCTAAGTTTAGTATTCCTGATGAATTTCAAGACCCTAAAGATGCTGAAGACGGCGGAAACCGAGGCGAAAATGCGTACTTAAAACATCTAACTTTTAAAGGTGCTGAAAAGCGCTATCCAGATATTACCCCCGAAATTGAAGAACGCCTCAATTTTGAATTAAGCGTAATTGAAAACACGGGGTATCCGGGTTACTTTTTGATTACCGAAGATTTTATTCGCGAAGCTAGAAAGATGGATGTTTCCGTAGGGCCGGGACGTGGTTCTGCTGCGGGTAGTGCCGTGGCGTATTGTTTAAAAATCACCAATATCGATCCAATTAAGTACGACTTGCTTTTTGAGCGGTTCTTAAATCCGGACCGTGTGAGTATGCCCGATATCGATATTGATTTTGATGATGAAGGCCGAAGCCGGGTAATGGATTATGTAATTGAAAAATACGGTGCCAATCAAGTGGCGCAAATTATTACTTACGGTACCATGGCGGCAAAATCTTCCATTCGGGATACTGCTCGGGTGTTGGATTTACCGTTGAATGAAGCCGATAGGATTTCGAAATTGATTCCGAATATGACCAAGCTGAATAAGATTTTTGGCATGAGCGAGAAGGAATTGAAAAGTAAATTCAGAAGTGATGAGCTGCCAAAAGTAAATGAGCTGTTGAACCTTTCCGAAGGTGATGATTTAGAGGCTGAAACCATTAACCAGGCTAAAATCTTAGAAGGTTCGGTTAGAAATACGGGGATTCACGCTTGTGGGGTAATTATTACTCCAGACGATATTACGAATTTTGTACCTGTTGCCTTAGCTAAAGATTCCGATTTATATGTGACCCAGTTTGACAACTCGGTGGTAGAAAGTGCCGGTTTGTTGAAAATGGATTTCTTGGGATTGAAAACCTTGACCCTAATTAAGGACACGGTTAAAATTGTAAAACACAAACACAATATAGATCTTGACCCCGATAGTTTTCCGTTAGATGATGAAGAAACCTACGCGCTTTTCCAGCGTGGGGAAACGGTAGGGATCTTTCAATATGAATCTGCTGGGATGCAGAAGTATATGAAAGAGCTGAAACCTACCGTTTTTGCCGATCTTATTGCAATGAACGCCTTGTATCGTCCAGGTCCGTTGGAATACATTCCAAGTTTCATTCGTAGAAAAAACGGGGAGGAAGAAATTGAATACGACCTTCCAGCGATGGAAGAATATTTACAAGAAACTTACGGAATTACGGTCTATCAAGAGCAAGTGATGCTGTTGTCGCAAAAGCTGGCTGACTTCAGTAAAGGTGACGCCGATGTTTTGCGGAAGGCGATGGGTAAAAAGCAAAAAGCCGTACTCGATAAAATGAAACCCCGTTTTATTGAAAACGCTTCCAAAAAAGGACATGATGCTGAAAAATTAGAAAAAATTTGGAAAGACTGGGAAGCCTTTGCAAGTTATGCCTTCAACAAATCACACTCTACTTGCTATGCTTGGATTGCGTATCAAACCGCTTATTTAAAAGCTCATTATCCAGCAGAATATATGGCTGCGGTGCTTTCTAATAACATGAATGATATTAAGCAGGTAACCTTTTTTATGGAAGAATGTAAGCGCATGGGGATGAAAGTTCTAGGTCCGGACGTAAACGAATCCTTCTATAAATTTACAGTAAATAATCAAGGTGCCATCCGCTTTGGAATGGGTGCGGTTAAAGGTGTTGGCGGTAATGCTGTGGCCACTATAGTTGAAAATAGAAAAGACGGTAATTACAAGTCTATTTTCGATCTTGCCAAACGAATCGATTTGAGAGCGGCCAACAAAAAAGCGTTTGAAAGTCTTGCGTTAGCCGGTGGCTTTGATAGTTTTGACACGCACCGCGCACAATATCTACACGACGAAGGCGATGGCGTTATGTTTGTTGAAAAAGTATTGAA
>CAJXPE010000290.1 GCA_913057965.1 uncultured Marixanthomonas sp.
TAAGAGACAGGGGTATTTACATATAAGAGGTGCATTTTGGCGCCCAATGTTTCTGCAAATTTTTGAGCTTTACTAAATGGCGTACGGCATTCTTCAGAAAAATCGGTAGCAAAAACAAAGTCTTTAATTTCAAACTTTTCGTGTTCGTTTTTAATTACTAAAACGGGAATTTCTGAAGTTCGCACCACTTTTTCAGTATTACTACCTATAAACATTTCTTTAAAACCGCTCGCACCATGTGACCCCATGACAATTAAATTTATGCTTTTTTCGTTCACGGCATTAAGGATATCGTCATATATTTCACCGTGTCCAATGGTTTGATTTATTTCTACATCTTTTAAATATGGACGGTCCATTATGTCGGCAAACCGTTTTTCGGTTAATTTTATAAAATAGATGGATTCTGGTAATTCACCACTGTTAGCTGTAGTTGCAAGGTGGCTTGGTAATTCTACAGTATGAAATAAGTAAATTTCGCTATTGTATTTTTTAGCCATTTGCACAGCAACTTTTAGTGCGTTTTCTGCTTGCGAGGAGAAGTCGGTGGGTACTAAAATTCGTCTCATAGGCTTAGTTTTTGCGAAGTGTTTTTTCGTACCATTAATTTACAAAAATAAATTGGTAGCTGCTCATTTTTATAATATTAAAATTTGTATTATATTTGCAGCGAATTAGATAAGCAACTAGCTGAGGGGACAAAAAAGTCCCCTCTTTTTATAGCTTAAATTTATGCGTGAAAAAGTATTGCAATTATTAGAAAAAGCTCTTGAAGATAACAAATCGTTGTTTTTAATTGACTTTACTGTTACTGAAGCCAATCAGATTAGAATAACTATCGATGGTGACAATGGAGTTACTGTTGAGGATTGCATTGCTGTGAGTCGCGCTATTGAGCATAATTTAGATCGGGAGGAAACAGATTTTTCTTTAGAAGTTATGTCAGCAGGGGTTTCGCAACCTTTACAGGCACCTCGCCAATACAAAAAAAATATTGGAAGAAAATTACAAGTTAAAACCCAATCTGGAGAATCTATTGAGGCAGAGTTAGCAAACGCAACGGATAGCGAAGTTACGCTGAAATGGAAAACCCGCGAACCCAAACCAATAGGTAAGGGGAAGCACACTGTTAAAAAAGAAGCAGTTGTGCCCTATAACGATATTGTTGAAGCAAAAGTGATGATAACATTTAATTAGAATGACATGGAAAATTTAGCGTTAATCGATTCTTTTTCAGAATTTAAAGACGATAAGCTCATTGATAGGGTAACGCTTATGGCGATACTGGAAGACGTTTTTAGAAACGCTTTGAAGAAAAAATACGGTAGTGATGACAATTTTGATATAATTATAAACCCTGACAAAGGGGATTTAGAGATTTGGCGTAACCGAATTGTGGTTGCAGATGGCGAAGTTGAAGATAGTAATGAAGAAATATCACTTTCCGAAGCACAAAAAATTGAACCCGATTTTGAGATTGGGGAAGATGTTTCAGAAGAAGTAAAATTAATAGATTTAGGACGACGCTCAATTTTAGCATTGCGTCAAAATTTAATTTCAAAAATACACGAACACGATAATACAAACATTTATAAGCAATTTAAAGAGTTAGAAGGCGATATTTATACCGCTGAGGTGCACCACATTCGTCACCGTGCTGTAATTTTGCTTGACGATGAAGGCAATGAGCTTATCATGCCAAAAGACAAGCAGATCCCTTCAGATTTCTTTAGAAAAGGAGATAATGTTAGAGGGATTATTGAAAGTGTTGAGCTTAAAGGAAACAAGCCGGTTATCATCATGTCGCGTGCAAGTCCTATATTCCTTGAAAAATTATTTGAACAAGAAATCCCTGAAGTATTTGACGGGTTAATAAATGTTCAAAAAGTTGTAAGAATTCCAGGTGAAAAAGCAAAAGTTGCTGTAGATTCGTACGATGATCGTATAGATCCTGTAGGAGCTTGTGTAGGGATGAAAGGTTCTCGTATACATGGCATAGTTCGTGAATTAGGGAACGAGAATATAGACGTAATTAACTATACTAACAACCTTAATTTGTTTATCACAAGAGCATTGAGTCCTGCAAAAGTGACCTCAATCAAGATAGATGAAGAAAATAAACGTGCTGAAGTATTGTTGCGTCCTGAAGAAGTTTCAAAAGCAATTGGTCGTGGCGGTCACAATATTAGATTGGCTGGGCAATTAACTGGTTATGAGATTGATGTATTGCGTGAAGGCGCAGAAGAAGATGTAGAATTACGTGAGTTTTCTGATGAAATCGAAGATTGGATTATTAAAGAATTTCAAAAAATTGGTCTGGATACAGCCAAGAGTGTTCTTGAGTATGATATGGCCGATTTGATTAAAAGAACGGATCTTGAAGAGGAAACTGTTAAGCACGTTATTAACATTTTAAAAGAAGAATTTGAAGAGTAGTTGTAACTTTACCTACTTTTACACATATTTATAAGACAAAAAGGAGAAAGCATTTATATGGCTGAAGTAAAATCGAAAAGGCTAAACAAAGTATTACGCGAATTCAACATCTCGCTGGATCGTGCCGTGGAATTTTTAGGTTCTAAAGGCTACGAGGTGGACGCACGTCCTACGACGAAAATCTCAGATGAAGAATACGAAGTGCTTTTTGACGAGTTCCAAACCGACAAGAGCAAGAAGATGGAATCTAAAGAAGTTGGAGAGGAAAAACGCAAAGAGAAAGAAGAGCTTCGTTTGGAACGAGAGCGCGAATTGGAAGAAAAGCAAAAGAAAGAAGCTCAGAAGGTTGTAAAAGCCGAAGCCAAGCTCAATGGTCCTAAGCAAGTTGGGAAAATTGATTTAGATGCTGATAAGAAAAAAGCCAAGGAAAAAACAGAACCTGCTAAGGAAAAGGAAGAAAAAGTAGAAGAAAAAGCAGCGAAAAAAGTTGAAGAGGTAAAACCAGAACCTGAAGCTAAAGAGGAAGCTCCTAAAAAGGAAACCCCTAAAGCTAAAGAAGAAAAACCAGCAGCTAAAAAAGAAACTCCAAAAGCTGTCTCTTATACACATCTGACGCTGCCGACGACTCCTTACGTGTAGA
>CAJXPE010000291.1 GCA_913057965.1 uncultured Marixanthomonas sp.
TCTACACGTAAGGAGTCGTCGGCAGCGTCAGATGTGTATAAGAGACAGCAGTTAGACCCTGGAAATTACTATTGGTCTGTGCAGGCGGTAGATCCAGGATTAAAAGGGGGTGTCTTTTCAGAAGAAAATGCGTTTACCTTAGTTTATGAATGGAAAATATTAAACCAAGGAGGTATTGTAGACAGAACTGTTGGTGGTGTTAATGATCCAGTTATAAAATTAGGAGATGTTGATAATGACAATGATTTAGATGTAATCTATGGTTCAAAATCAAATGGTAATGCGCAATTACTAAAATATGATGGGACACAACTAATAAGAGATGATAATAGTCCATTAAAATATATTAGAAACGTTACAAATACTGAAGTAGGCGATATTAATGGAGATGGAATTGCAGATATTTTAGTAAATACGGCAAATGGTTCAAATTATGACTTAAATATTTATTTAAGTTCAGATTCAGCAGAATCGAATTCAGGTCCAGCAGAATCGAATTATGGTGGTTACAATCAACAATACGTTGGAGAAGGTTTGTTCAACGCAAAGGCTAGAATTGTAGATTTAAATAATGATGGACAGGCAGAAATATTTTTGGTAGGAATGTCTTCTAGTTCATTATCAGGAATTCCAAAATTATACTTATACGAGTATAATGTTTCTCTTGCCAATGGTAGTGGTTATTTTGTATTAAATGATGTATCTGATCAAATAGCTGCATTGCAATATGCTTCCTATGATTTAGGAGATGTAGATAATGACCAAGATATTGATTTTATTATAAGTGGTTTTAGTGCTGAAAATGGTTTTAAAACTTTTGTTTATGAAAATATAACAGAATTAGGGAACGAATTTACACTACAACAAACCAGTAATAATTTAGTAGCCGTTAAAAATGGAACAACAGATTTTATTGATTTCGACGGTGATGGAGATTTAGATGCTGTATTTACTGGAGAAAGTAAAGATGGCGATGTTTTTGAAATTTACATGAATACTATAAACGGCGGTAATGCTACATTCTCAAAATTACCAAATAGTTTAGACCCTATGAGAGAAGGTAAAATTGATTTAGGAGATTTTAATGGAGATGGATATGCAGATTTATTGTATTCTGGGACTTTTTCTGGAAGTGGAGATATTACGAAGCTAAATGAATATGATTCGGATACAAAAACATATGTAGACAGTGCATTTGATGTTAGCGATATTATTAAGGCAGAAGTAGAGTTTGGTGACTTGGACGGTGATGGTGATTTAGATTTTGTAATTGCTGGTAAAAGCAATGAAATAGATGATTATGGAAATGCTAGTAACGATAATATTTTCAGGACTTATATTAATGTTCGAAATCAATCTGCAACTGTTTTAGCAAGTAAAGGTTCTTTCAAAAGACCGGAATACCAAGGGAGAAATGCAAATAAGTATGTTTCAAAGCAGAACTTCACAGTAAACGCTCCTCCATCTGCTCCGGTTATTAATGATATTGTTTTCCTAGAAGGAGCTAAAGGTTCCGTAGATATTCCATTAGAATTCACCTGGGATGCAGCTACAGATGATAATACACCAAGCATAGGTTTAACATATGCTCTTAAAATTGGAACTACTGCTGGAGGTGAAGAGATTATGTCTTCAAATTCGAATGCTAATGGAGTTAAAAAAGATGCTGAAAAAGGGAATGTTGAACACAATTTAAAGTGGAAATTAAGTCTACCAGAAGGGACTTATTATTGGTCGGTTCAGGCTGTTGATGCTTCTTATTCCGGTTCTAAATTTTCAGATCCAGTTCAGTTTAAGGTAGCTGCTTCGGGTATTGATACTGATAGTGATGGAGATGGGGTTGAAAATGATTTAGATACCTGTCCAGATACTCCAAAAGGAGATGCAGTTAATGAGCAAGGCTGTAGTGTGGATGCGAAATTAGGGGATAGTAACGGGAGTGGTGAAGTAGATATTACAGATTTAGTAGTATCTGTAAATTATATTTTAGGAAGTGACCCAACGCCTTTTGTTTTTAAAGCTGGAGATGTTAATAATGATGGTGACATTAATGTACAAGATATTGTAGGTATTGTTGATATTATTTTATCAGAAACATCAGGTAAAAATAGTAATCCTGATAAAGCAACACCTTATTATTCAAACACACCAATTGGAGATGCGTTATTTTCTTGGGAAGGCAACGACTTGTATGTTTCAACAGATAAAGAAATAGCAGGAATGCAGTTGGTCTTTGACAAAGAATTTAGTTATAAAGTTTCTGAAAATTTAGCCAACTTTAATACACTAAACTTTGGTAAAGGCAATGATAATACACTTATGATATACAGTTTTAGTGAAACCTCAATCAGACCTGGGAAAACGAAATTATTAACTAAGTTTGAAGACAAAGCTGTAAATTTAAATGTTAAAAAATCTGCGGCAGGTGCATTAAAAGGACTAACATTGGCTGTTAAGTTTACACCTAGTATTCTTAATCAATTAGAAGCATTTATACTAGGTCCTAACCCTTCAAGTGGTCAAATGAATTTATTTTATAATGTACCTAAAGAAACAGATATGCTTCTTTTAGATGTATATAATGTAAGTGGGAAAAAGGTTTGGTCTAGTGATAAAATTAAGACGATTGAAGGTACGCAAAGAACACCTCTTAATCTTTCCTTTTTATCGAATGGTTTTTACTTTATTCGCATAGACCAATATAGCAAAGGAGTGTTGCAGCAAAACGAAGTGAAACGATTAATAATAAAAAAATAATTTTGAAGTTAAAGACCTTTCTATTTCTTGCAATATTAACGTTTAAAATCACTTATAACCAGGCTCAAATAAGTAATTTTAAAGAGAAGTTTGAACTACCAGAAAAGGTTAAAGAAACTTCTGGATTGCTATTTTTAGATGGGAAAATAATAACTCATAATGATAGTGGTAACGATGCTAATTTATATGAAATAGATAGCTTATCTGGTACTATATTAAGAACCTGTCTCTTATACACATCTGACGCTGCCGA
>CAJXPE010000292.1 GCA_913057965.1 uncultured Marixanthomonas sp.
TCTACACGTAAGGAGTCGTCGGCAGCGTCAGATGTGTATAAGAGACAGAAAAATATCAGCTAAGAACAAAGACGGATATACCCGTGCCTTAGCAAAAACCTACATTTCGCAACATAGGTTTAAAGAAGCAAAACAAATTTTAGAAGAAAGTTATAAAGCAGTCTCTAATAAGCATCAAACCGAACTTATGTTGTTTGATGTATATATGGAGCTAGGAGAATATGACAAAGCCTACGAAATGCTCAATAACGTAAAAAATAATGGTGATTATAATTACCTAATACGGGTTTCTAAATGGAACGACCATAAGGGCGATTTAGATACAGCCATTGAGTATATGGAAAAAGCGAAAGCCGTAGCAGAATCTGGGGGGAATAAATCCCTGAGAATTTGGACGTACAGTAATATAGCTGACTTTTATGGACACGCTGGAAGAATTGATGATGCTTATAAATATTATTTAAAAACACTTGAGTTAGAACCGGACAATCCATACGTTAAAAAGGGGTTGGCCTGGATTGCTTATTCGTATGAAAAGGATACAGAAGAAGCCAATCGTATTTTAGATTCGGTCATGGTAAACCACAAATCGCCTAACTATTACTTATTGAAAGCCGAAATGGCAGAGTTTAATGATAATCAGGATAAAGTGGAAGCGAATAATGAGAAGTTTGTTAGTATGGTTTCTGATAGCTTATACGGCGGTATGTATAATACGTATTTAATAGAATTATATGCTGATACAAATCCTGAAAAGGCGCTTACGTTGGCCAAGAAAGAAATAACCAATCGTGCTACTCCAGAAACTTATACACTGTTGGCATTAGCCCAATTAAAAGCTGGAAACAAAGAAGAGGCATTGAAAACTATTGAAAACCATGTAGAAGGTAAAACCTTCGAACCGAAAGCACAATATGTTTCAGCATTGGTTTATAAAGCAAATGATCAAAAAGAGAAAGTAAAACCTTTAAAAACCGAGTTAATGGGAGCTTCCTATGAATTAGGACCTGTTTTATCCAAAAAAATAGCCAAACTATAAAACCGTAACCAACTAATCTTCGTACATGTATGTAGAAAGGTTGATTATCTATATTCAAATAGAATCAACAACTGGTTATGCCGGTTTTTTCAGAGTTTTTTTGTTAGTTAAGCACCCTCCATATTTTTATAGAGGGTGCTTTTAGTTTTAACAAGATAGTTAGTAAGAAACTGAATCGTATATATAAATGAATTTATGTAACTGCTACTACTATACTAATATCAGATAATGTTAGAGGTATTTAAATACCTGTAAAGAGTATTCAATTCTGCCATTCTGTTTATAGCTAACAGGATTATAATAACGAATTCGTTCACTAAAAACATAAGTAATATAAAAAAGAACCTTATTCGTAGAGAATAAGGTTCTTTTTAGTTAATGGAATAAACTGTTTCTTACGGAGTAACTTGTCCTAATGTGTATAGTTGATCCATAGTAGGTGTTTCGCTTCCGCCTTCAGGCTCTAACGTTATCCCAAAAGCTTCAGTTGTAGCAACTTGCCCCATATCGATTCTAAATAATCTATCTTTATTTTCAGCATTATCTAATAAACCAACGCTCGTAGGTGTAAGTGGTTGCATAGTTAATGACCATACTTGATACACTTTGCCACGAGGTGCTTCTGGAAGACCTTTTGCATCGATATATGCAATTTTATCTTTTTTATTAAAATAAACCTTTGCATATGCTTGAGGCGCTACAGCTTGGTTACCTGGTAAGGTGAAGCTATTGTATTCTTTAGAGCGTATAATGTCTAATACATCATTAGCTTCTGCTAATTCAGTTTCAGCATTTGTTGCTTTTTCTTCTAATACAGTATTTTGAGTTGTTGTGTATTGTACACGTTCTTGAAGGTCATTTTTCTGCTTAAGCATCCAAAAAATTCCTACAAATGCCAATATAGCAGCCGCCCAACCGGTAATTGCACCCCAATTGGTAGATGAAGTTCTACTATCGGAAAGGTTTCTAACTTTTCTAATATTTTCTACTATTTGCGACCAAATAAAAGCAGACAAGGGAGGAGAAACAGCTTCGGCTAGTGTAATTACCCCAGCTTCTATCATTTCTACTTGTTTCTTTATTTCAGGGTTTTCTTCAATAGCAGTTTCTACTTCACGAGATTCTTCAACAGATAAAGATCCGGCAACGTATAATTCTAAATTTCCTGATTCTATAAGTTCTTGTGCGTTCATGTTATCCTAATACAATTGTTTTTAAATCCTGCATACATTTTCTGTTGCGGGTTTTTAACGTTCCCAACGGAATGTCCATTTCTTTAGCTGCGTCCTTTTGTGTATATCCTTTAAAGATTAAAAAGTCTATAATTTTTATACAAGCAGGTTTTAAAGCATCTAAATATTTTTTAATTCCGATAGCATTCGTTTTCCTGTTTAAGTTATCGGACGTAGCTATAATATCTACGAAATTTGTTGTACTTAGGTTTTTCTTAGCATTTTTATAGGCCTTTGAGCGTGTTTTGTCTATGGCTGTATTTCTTGCAATATTAAGGATCCAGGTAAAAAAGCGCCCCTTGTTAACTGAATATGATTTTGAGTTGTCCCAGATTTTAATAAATACATCTTGCATTACTTCTTCTGCAACGGCCTCGTCAAGAACAATGCTATAAATAATTCCGAATAATGCTTCGGAATACATTGTGTAAAGTTTAGAAAAGGCTTTTTCATCCCCACTTTGCATGGAAATGATTAATTCATCAGGTTGTTTCATCGTTTAATTTTGTGTCCACGCTAAAATAATGAAATAATTTCGATATTTTAATTATTTAATAAGATTTCGAATTTGTTTAAAACAATATAACGTCTTTAGATAGAATGAATACTCTGTGGTGCTTTCTCTGTAATAGTATAATGAAACCTTTATTGATGAAATAATAAAATCTGTCTCTTATACACATCTCCGAGCCCACGAGACCTCTCTACATCTC
>CAJXPE010000293.1 GCA_913057965.1 uncultured Marixanthomonas sp.
TCTACACGTAAGGAGTCGTCGGCAGCGTCAGATGTGTATAAGAGACAGGATAATCTGCATACCGTAAAAAACCTAAATCAGTAAGGTGCACTCCGTCTACAGTTCCCTCATTATCTAATAAAAAGTCTTTATTGTCTTTGATATAAAAAATATTTGGAATACCACTTTTTATTATTTTGTCATACTCATTTTTAAGTGCTGCATTTTCCTGAATCAATCTGGTTTTTATCGTTTGATCTAAAAAAGCCATTGTATACATCATGTTTTCCACTAAAACTATAGGCGTGTAAGGGTGGTTAGATCTAATCATATCTACCAATGGTCTAACTCTCTCACTAACTTGCTCAGAGTTCATGTTTTGCATACATTCAATAACATAAAAATGAGCGTCAATTTCAGAAATGAGCTCTACAATAGGTGTTTCCATTCGTCCATTTCCGCTAAATCCATAATTTATACAGTCCACATCCAATTTTCTGGATATAATGTTAGTATGGGCCATACCAGGACGGGACGCACACCCCCCTTGTGTAATACTTGTTCCGTAAAAAACAATAGGTTTTACAGCACTAGGACTTGCTTTTTCAATTGATGCTGTAGAATCAATACCAACTTCTAATTTTGTAACACCATCATACAAGGGTAAAAATAATTTATACTCTCTAAAGTCAGAAGACATATTTTTTATCAGTTCATATTCATTTATGCTATCTGCTGGTATGGATTTATTTTGATATGTCTTAAGTCCCACAAGAGCTCCTGCTGTAGTTACATATCTCCATTTATTGTTATACTTTGTATATAAATCTATTCCTTTAATACCAGTAGATGCCATATGAGGCATATCCAAATCATTTAAAACAGTCCATTTTAAATTAATACTTGTCGAATTTGAGTGAAATCGTACCGTTATTCCTGCTGATGCTTTTGATAAGTCCCAGACTGGTTCTCTTACTTTTTCTTTATACGAAATGGGTAACCTATCATAAGGACTTTCCTTTAAAGAATCTGCAATAGCTGTTCCTTCAATCAAAAAGTGTTCTCTACCGAAGTAGATAACCTTAGAATCTGTTTTAATCGTTTCTATTTGTTGAGAAAATGCCAAAACAGAAAAACTACTAATTAGAACTAGTAAAAAATACTTCATAGCTTTTATTTATTTTATGGTAAAACATTGTAGATTATCGTTATTATTAGCAACCAATATTTTTTTCTGTTTCTTATTCGAAATCATAACTATTTTTTTCGCATTACGATTTGCAAAAAAACCACTCTCTTTATTGGGCAGTACTGAGAAATTCCCCGTTCCATCTCCCAACATCAAAAGTCCGGTACTAGCGTCATTTCTTGGAGTTTCAATTTCTGAAGCAAATAGATTTCCCACAGTTAATATATCTAAATCACCATCTTTGTTAAAATCGGATATCATGATATCGTTTATATTTGAAAATTGAGCTTGAATTGGCAATGGAGTTCTTTTAAAACGTCCGTTACCTAAATTTTCTATATAAGAAGAATCAAATGTTGTAGCCTTGTAATGAAGTGAATTTTGCAAGTTTTCATCCCCATACACTTGTTCAATTTCAAGTGCTGCAAAAACATCGTACTTTCCTATTTTATCTTTTAAACCAGGTATTTGCTCTGATGAACACGAAAAACCTCTTAAAGGAAAATGTTTGTTGCCTTGGTAATATCCCAAAACAATATCATTGCTTCCATTACTGTCAAAGTCATTATAGTAGATATCAAAAGGTTTTTCTTTAGATGTTTTGTACTTATAATTAAGACCTAAATTACCTGCTATAAAATCGAGGTCACCGTCTTTGTCAAAATCTCCTTTCTCTATACTAAACCACCATCCTGTTTCATTTTCTAAACCAGTGGCAACAACTTTATTTAAGACACCGTTATCATTTCTAAAAAAAATAATTGGCATCCATTCTCCAACCAAAGTTAAATCAGTATCACCATCACCGTCATAATCATTCCAAACTGCATCGGTAACCATACCAATACCATTCAACTCTTGAGCCAACGTTTGTGTAGCATTTACTAGTTGTCCATTTTCATTTTTCAACAACATGCTGTTTGTTGGCAATGGATATTGGTGAGGGGTATGCCTTCCGCCTATAAAAAGATCCATGTCTCCATCGTTGTCATAATCTGAGGCTTTTACAATGGAACCACTGTCTCGATTTAATTTAAGAATCGCTGCTTTTGAAAAATTACCTGTACCATCGTTTAAGTAAAGTCGATCTGCATAATGAACATCATTTGATGGGTATTCATTGCCACCACTGACTACATATAAATCCTGAAACCCATCATTATTAATATCTACAAAAAGTGCATCTACATCCTCATAAGGATTTTCTTTTTCCCAAAAAACAGCACTATTATCAGAAAAACTACCATCCATTTTTTGAATATATAAGTGCCCACGGTATCCACTTGCTCCGCCTAAATAGAGATCTTCCAAACCATCGTTATTTACGTCTCCTGCCGCCATAGCAGGCCCTATTTGCGAAAGTTTATGTGGTAGTAATACCTGATATTTATAATCGTTAAATGAATTTTCAGTATGTTTAAAATTCAAATCAAATGACGCCGAACTATTTGTGAAAAGAACATCACCCTTTTTAATTCTGTCGGTATGAGAAGGTTTTGAAGCAGTATTCATTGCTATTTGAATCGTTTGATTAACAGTAAGGTTTCTTTTTACTGTTTTCATTTGATTTGGCCATGTGACCACAATACTATCAACTTTTGTAGCATTATTTACTCCAAAATGCACAAAAGACTCACTTGTAGAATAGATTCCCCGAACATTCGTGGTTTCATGTGTTTGAATTTCATTTCCCAAATATAGATTCGTTCTAGTACCTAAGACAGGTTTATGAGCCTCATCAATGAGTTCTAACCCTGTCTCTTATACACATCTCCGAGCCCACGAGACCTCTCTACATCTCGT